>JABFXM010000060.1 GCA_013361745.1 Gemmatimonadaceae bacterium
GATGGCGGCGGCGACGTCCCCTTCGGTCTCCGGCTCACTCTCGCCGCCGCTGACGACCGCGTCGAGCGAGGGCTCGCGCTCCTCGCCGGGGGCGACGAACGGGTCGCCGCCGGCGACCAGCAGTGGCTGCGGCTCGGCGTCACCCATCTCGCGACGGAGGTCGGCGAGGGCGATGACACGGGACTCGCCGTCGGGCGCGCGAAGGGTCACGCGATCGTTGAAGATATCGTTGGCGACGACCTTCTCCTCACCTCGCGCTGTCGCGATGATCTTTCCCTCCTTGGGAAAGCGCTTGCGCGCGTGCACGTAGAACTCGTGCTCGTACCGGAGGCAGCACATCAGCCGTCCGCAGGAACCGCTGATCTGCGACGGATTGAGCGAGAGCTTCTGGTCCTTCGCGACGCCGAGGTTGACGGGACGCAGCTCGGGGAGCCAGGACGCGGAGCAGTACTGGCGTCCACAGCGCCCGATGCCATCGAGCCGCCTCGCCTCGTCGCGGACGCCGATCTGCTTCAACTCGATGCGCGCGCGAAAGAGCGTGGCGAGCTCGCGGACGAGGGCGCGGAAATCGACTCGCTTCTCGGCGCTGAAGTAGATCGTGAGCTTCTTGCGGTCCCACTGCCACTCGGCGTCGGTGAGCTTCATGACGAGGCCGTGGGCGCGCACGCGCTCCATTGCCTTGCGGCGCGCGATCTCGTCTTCGGCGCGGAGCTCGGCCTCGCGCTTCACGTCTTCGGGGACGGCGAGCCGCAGGACGCGGCGTGTAGCGTCACCGGTGGCGGCGCCATGCGGGACTCCGGCGAAACGCTTCGTCGCGAGCTCTCCGGTCGCGCGAATGCGCCCGAGATCCTCGCCGCGGTCGACCTCGACGACGACGGGCGCGCCGACGGCGGGGACGGCTTCGCCGTCCCAGAGGAAGAACTCGCGGCGGTTGCCCTTGAAGGCAACCTCCAGCAGTTCATTGCGCCGGGCGTCGGTCAACACTGCGAGGAGAGACGAGGGAGGCGAGAGATGAGCGAGAAGCGGGTGATGCGAAAGTATCGTTCGATGGCGGCATACCGCCGGACGCGGGCGAGCCGCGCGTCAGCCTTCCGCGACTCGTCCCATGCCAAGGTACTTCTCGCGCCGCCGCCGAACGAGCTTGTCGGGCTTGTACTTCCGGAGCTCGTCGAGATTGCGGATGAGCGCCTCCTGCACCGCCTTCGCCGTCGCCTCCTGGCTGGAGTGCGCGCCGCCGGGCGGCTCGGGGATGATCTCGTCGATCACGCGCAGCTCGTAGAGGTCAGGCGCGGTGATGCGGAGGGCCGAGGCGGCGCGCTCGCGCATCTCGGGACTCTTGCCGTCCTTCCAGAGGATCGCGGCGCAACCTTCGATGGTGATCACGGAATACACCGCGTTCTCGAGCATGAGCACGCGGTCGGCGACGCCGAGAGCGAGCGCGCCACCGGAGCCGCCCTCGCCGATGACCGTGGCGATGATCGGGACCTCGAGCTGCGCCATCTCGTAGAGATTGCGCGCGATCGCCTCGCTCTGCCCGCGCTCCTCGGCGCCGAGACCGGCCCACGCACCCGGCGTGTCGATGAAGGTGAGCACCGGGACGTGGAACTTCTCGGCGAGCTTCATCAACCGGAGCGCCTTGCGGTAGCCCTCGGGATGCGGCATCCCGAAGTTGCGCTTCAGGTTCTCCTTCGTGTCGCGGCCGCGCTGCTGGCCGATCACCATGACGGTCTCGCCGTCGAGACGCGCCCAGCCGCCGACGATGGCGGCGTCCTCGCGAAAGGCGCGGTCGCCGTGGAGCTCGATCCAGTCGGTGAAGGCGAGGCGGATGTAGTCGAGGGTGAAAGGCCGCTTGTTGTTGCGCGCGACCTGCACCCGCTGCAGCGGTGTGAGGTTCTTGTAGATCTGGTCCCGCAGGTCGGACAGCTTCCGCTCGAGCGGCGCGATCTCGCTGCCGACATCGAGCCGCTGGCCGTCGGCGAGCCGTTTCAGCTCGTCGATCTGCTTCTCCAGCTCGGCGATCGGTTTCTCGAACTCCATCACCGGTGCACTAGCCATTTCCGGGCACCCCCTGGCAGCCGCTGCTTGCGTTAGGCACTCAACCGCCGCGAACGAGTTTGACGCGCTCGGCGCCGAGCACCGCGCGCAGCTCGGTGAGCGCGGCATTCGTCGCCGACAGCTTCAACGAGCGTGAGCGCAGGCGCGCGCGGGAGCCGCTGCCGTCGCTCCAGTGGAGCTCGAGGGCGGACGGTCCCGGGTGCGCTTCGACGACGGAGCGTACGTCTTCCATGACTTCAGGCGCGATCTTCGCGCCCTGTGCGAGCTGAATCGCGATCGCGACCTGGCCGCTGTGCTGCACGGCGGCGAGCGGCGTCACCGTCTCGACGATGAACGTCGGGCTCTCGCCGCCCTGGTCGCGCTTGGAGTAACCACCCTTCAGGAGAACGGGCACGTCGACGCGGATCTGGTGCGCGAGGTTGGCCCACGCCTCGGGGAAGACGAGCACCTCGGAAGATCCCGAAAAGTCCTCGACTGTCAACCGCGCGAACTCGGCGCCGGACTTCTTCGAGATCTGCTTCTTCACCGCGGTGATCACGACGCCGAGCGTCATCTGGTCGGACGTCCAGTTGCCGAGCTGCGCGACCTGGTGCGTGGCGAAGAGCTCACACTCGGTGCGATACGGCTCGAGCGGATGGCCCGAGATGTAGAAGCCGAGGATCTCCTTCTCGCGTTGCAGCCGCTCCGATTCCGGCCAGGGTGAAGCGACGGGAAGAGTCGCGGTGGTCCCGCGCGAGCTGGCGCCGCCGTTCGACGAGGGATCGCCGAAGAGCGACACCTGACCGCTCGCCTTCTCGTCCTGCTTGAGCGACGCCTCGGCGATCGCGTCGTCGAGCGCCTTCGCGAACTGCGCGCGATGCCCGCCGAGCGAGTCGAGCGCGCCGGCGCCGATGAGCGCCTCGAAGACGCGCTTGTTGCAGACGCGGAGGTCGACACGCTCGCAGAGGTCGTGCAGCGAGACGATCGGCTTCTCGTGGCGCGCGGCGAGGATCGAGTCGATCGCCGAGCGGCCGACGTTGCGGATGGCGCCGAGCCCGAAGCGAACCTGCCGGTCGCCGATCACGGTGAACTTGTAGCCGCTCTCGTTGACGTCGGGCGGGAGGATCTCGAGCCCGAGCTCGCGCGCCTCGTTGATGTACTTCACGACGCTGTCCGTGTCGCCGATGCAGGCCGAGAGCATCGCCGCCATGAAGTCGGCGGGATAGTGCGCCTTGAGCCACGCGGTGTGGTACGCGATGATCGAGTAGGCGACCGCGTGCGACTTGTTGAAGCCGTAGCGGCCGAAGGTCTCGATCTGTCCGGCGAGGTCCTCGATGATCCGGCGATCGAAGCCGCGCTCCACCGACTTCTCGACGAACTTGCCGAGCTCCTTGCGGATCAGCTCCGCGTCCTTCTTGCCGACCGCCTTGCGGAGCACGTCGGCTTCGGCGAGGGAGATGCCGGCGAGCACCTGCGCGATGCGCATCACCTGCTCCTGATAGGTGATGACGCCGAGCGTCTCGCTGAGGATCGACTCGAGCTCGGGGAGGAGGTAGCTCACCGGCTCGTCGCCGCGCTTGCGGCGGACGTAGACCATGTGCATCCCGCTGTCGAGCGGGCCGGGTCGCAGCAGCGCGTTCGACGCGACGATGTCGTCGAAGCGGTCGCAGCGCATCTGCCGGAGCACGTCGGTGGCGAGATTCGACTCGAACTGGAAGACGCCGGCGGTACGTCCGCTGCGCAGCATCTTGAAGGTGTCCGGGTCGTCGAGCGGGAGCGAGTCGAGGTCGATCTTCTTTCCCGTGCGCCGCTCGATCGAGGCCACCGCGTCGGTGAGGACGGTGAGCGTCGTGAGGCCGAGGAAGTCCATCTTCAGCATCCCGGCCTTCTCGAGCGCGTTCATGTCGTACTGCGTGACGACGACGTTCTCGTCGTCGCCGGCGCCGGCGCCCTTGGAGGACTGCGTGCAGGTCGGGACGTAGTCGTCGAGCGGGCCGGGGGCGATGACGACGCCGGCCGCGTGCACGCCCGTGTGGCGCGACAGTCCCTCGAGCGCCTTTGCGTAGTCGAGGAGCTGCCGATAGCGCTCGTCGGTCTTGTAGACGCGGGCGACGTCGGGGATCTGCTCGATCGCCTCGGCGACGGTGAGGGAGAAGTTCGGCTGATTGGGGATCAGCTTGGCGAGGGCGTCGGTCTCCTGGGGGGTGAAGCCCAGCGTGCGCCCGACGTCCTTGATCGCGGCGCGCGACTTCATCGTCCCGAAGGTGACGATCTGGCCGACCGACTCCTTGCCGTACTTCTGCCTGACGTACTCGATGACCTCCCCGCGCCGCTCGAAGCAGAAGTCGACGTCGATGTCCGGCATCGAGACGCGCTCCGGATTCAGGAAGCGCTCGAAGAGGAGATCGAACTTCAGCGGGCAGACGTTGGTGATCTTCAGCGCATACGCGACGAGGGACCCCGCCGCCGACCCACGGCCAGGACCGACGGGGATGCCGCGGTCGCGCGCCGCCTTGATGAAGTCGTAGACGATGAGGAAGTAGCCGGCGTAGCCGGTCTTGACGATGACCCCGAGCTCGTAGTCGAGCCGCTCCTTCACCTCTGGCGGGAGCGGTGTGCCGTAGCGCTCCTCGGCGCCCTCCGTGGCGAGCCTGACGAGCAGGTCGTTCTCGGACGCGACGTCCTGCGGGAGGGGAAACGAGGGGACGTGATACTTCTTCCCGAACTCGACGCTGACCTCGTCGGCGATCTTGAGCGTGTTCTCGAGGACGTCGGGACGACCCTTGAAGCGCGCCGCGATCTCGGGGGCGCTCTTGAAGTAGAGTCCCTGGTCGTAGTGCATCCGGTCGGCGTCGCTGCGATCCTTGCCGAGGCCGATGCAGAGCAGCACGTCGTGCGAGTCGTGATCCTCGCGACGGAGGAAGTGCGCGTCGTTGGTCGCGACGACCGGAAGGCCGACGTCGTCGGCGAGGCGGAAGATCTGGTCGTTGAGCTTCGCCTGGCCCTCGGAGTCGTGCGCCTGCACCTCGAGGTAGTAGCGCCCCTCGAAAAGCTCCGCGTACCACGCGGCGGCTTCCTTCGCCTTCTCGTACTCGTTCGCCATGAGGTGCTGCGCGACCTCACCGGCGAGGCATGCCGACGTGACGACGATTCCCTCGGCGTGCCTCGCGAGAAGCTCGCGGTCGACGCGCGGCTTGACGTAGAAGCCCTCCGTGTAGGCGAGGGAGGAGAGCTTCACCAGGTTGCGGTAGCCGATCGCGTTCTGCGCGAGGAGGACGAGGTGGTAGTACGGTTTCATCCCTGGCGCGGGGCGCGCCTTCACGCGGCGGTCGCCGGTCGCGACGTACGCCTCCATGCCGAGGATCGGGCGGAGCTTCGCCTTCCGCGCCTTCTCCTGGAACTCCCACGCCGCGTGCATGTTGCCGTGATCAGTGATCGCGAGCGCGGGCTGCTCGAACTCGAGCGCCCGTGCGATCAGACTCTCGATCCGGTTGGCGCCGTCGAGGAGTGAGTACTCCGAATGACAATGCAGGTGTACGAAGGACATCAACGCATAATAGTCGGCAGGGAGGGCATTCGCAAAGCGATCCCGGGCAGATCTAAGGCGTTGTTGTAACTGGCGTTACAGCGCGCTGGGGGTGCCGTCGGCAGGTTGACGGGTAGCCTGGTGACAGCTTCCGAGGCTATCGTTGTGCCAGGGAACGTCATTCGCTCACCAGTGTACCCCCGTTCCGCCTTTCCAGGAGTCGCATGCTCCGTCGCATCGCCAGCGCTCAGGTGATCCTGACGCTCGCCGTCCTGACCGCTGCCTGCTCGTCGGAGCGCGTGGCCGCCCCGAAGAGCAACGTCCAGTCGTGCGGCGCCTCGGCCGACCTGATCGGCTCCTTCGACCCGTCGGGCGATGTCGAGCCGGTCGCGTTTCCGCTCGGTCCCACTCTCCAGCGAGCGTCGGCGGCGGCGTCGCTGTCGATCGCGCCGCTGAATGGCGCGGTCGTGGGCTTCCCGGCGCCGAGCGCTCAGCTCAACGACACGAACGCGCGATACCTCGTCGTCCCGCAGTACCCCGTGCAGGGGGCGATGCCGGACTCGACTCCCTTCACACTATCGGTCGGCACCGGGGCGGTGGCGGTCGCGACGCCATTCAGCCAGGCGGAGCTGACTCTCAGTGCACAGGGCGCGTTCGACGCGCGTCTGCGGCGCATCGAGACGCGGCTGCCGCTCACGGGTCGCCTCGACCCGCACGGTGGCGCGGCGCGAGTCGCCGGGGCCTCCACCGGCCCGGAAGCCGTGCGGAAGTTCTACGTGCTCGGCAGCATCGACGGGAACTGCTTCGTGCAGACGACGGCGCGGCTGCGGTACTCCGGCGCTCGCGTCTACATCTACGAGGACACGGGGGTCCAGGACACGCTCAGCACGAGCGAGTACGCGGACTTCGGGAAGCTGTTCGACGAGGTGCTCTATCCGATCGACACGGGGGCGTTCGGCTCCCCGTCGGACGTCGACGGGAACGGGCACATCATCGTGCTGCTGTCGCAGAGGATCAATCAGCTCACAGCCAAGGCGGACTGCTCGACGAAGGGCTACATCGCGGGCTACTTCTTCGGCTACGACCTGAGCAACGGAAGCGGGTCGAACAGGAGCGAGATCTTCTACTCGATCGCACCCGACGTGGCGGCGCGCTACAGTTGCGCCCACACGATCGCGCAGGTGAAGCGCGGGACGCCGCCGACGTTCATTCACGAGTTCCAGCACATGATCTCGTACAACCAGCATGTGCTGCTGCGCGGCGGGCAGGGCGAGGCGACGTGGCTCAACGAGGGGCTGAGCCACATCGCGGAGGAGCTGGGATCCAAGTACTACGAAGCGAAGTACCCGGCGCCGCTCGGCCGGACCAGCCCGACGCAGCTCTTCCCCGATTCGTCGCAGGGATTCATCGTCCCGGACTTCCAGAACGCGTACAACTATCTGCGGTCCTCGCGAAAGCATTCGGTGACGACGTTCGCGGGGGTGGGGACGCTGGAGGAGCGCGGCGCGGCATGGCTGTTCCTGCGCTGGCTCGGTGACCAGAAGGGTGAACAGATCTACAAGCAGTTGGACCAGACGACACGACGCGGGATCGACAACGTCGCGGCGGCCGCGGGCGAGCCGTTCCCGGCGCTGTTCGGCGACTTCGGGATCGCGACCTACGCGGACAGCATCGACGGTGTGCCGCGGACGTCGGTGCCGCAGCGCTACCGGTTCACGTCGCGCGATACGCGGAAGATCTTCGCGCGGATCGCATGCGGTACGGCGGTCCCCGGCCAGAGCTGTACGCCGCCGATCACCCCGGACACACTCGGCTGCGCGAACTCCTCGACGGAGTCGATGGTGCAGGGGACGTCGGCGTACTACCTGATCGGTGGAAGCGCGGGGTGCAGCTCGACGCGCATCGACATGACGGCGTCGGGAGGGGGGACACTCCCGTCGGCGCTGCAGCCCCAGATCGCGATCTTCCGTCTGCCCTGACCGCACCGTACGTCGTCTCCACCCCGCTCGCCCGGCTGCGCGACCGCCTGAGGCGGTGGCGCCGCCCGGCGCTGCGCGCGCTCGCCTGGACTGTCGGAGTGATCGCGCTGCTGCTCGTCGTCTTTCCGACGGGGCGTTATCTGCTGCGAGCGGCGTGGGAGGAAGCGGTCATCCTCGCGCGACGCCGGCCGATCACGGATGTCGTCGACGACCCGGACACCGACGATGCGACGCGCGTGAAGCTGCGGCTCGTGCTCGCAGCGCGGACGTTCGCGTCCGACTCGGTCCGGCTGCGGAGCGGGGACAGCTTCACGATGTACAGCAGGCTGCGGCGGGACACGCTGGTGCTGGTGCTGTCCGGGGCGTATCGCGATGAGCTGAAGCGGTACACGTGGTGGTTTCCCATCGTCGGGCGGGTGCCGTACAAGGGCTACTTCGACTTCGCCGCGGCGAAGAAAGCGCGTCAGTCGATGCGCGACGACGGCTTCGACACATCGCTCCGACCGGCGTCGGCGTTCAGCACGCTCGGATTCTTCAACGATCCGATCCTCTCGACCACCCTCGCGGCGGACTCGATCGAGCTGGCGAACACGGTCATCCACGAGCTCACGCACAACACCTTCTACGCGCCGGGGCAGGCGGTGTTCAACGAGTCGTTCGCGAACTTCACCGGGGGGCGCGGCGCCGAGTGGTTCTTCCGGAGCCGCAACTCGCTCGACGCGACGGAGGAAGCAGCGGCACGGTGGGAGGACGAGAAGACGCTCGCGCGCTTCTGGAGCGCGCTGCACCACACGATCGACTCCGCGTTCACCGCGCATCCCGGCGGCGGAGGGCTGGCGCGTCAGGCACGCCTCGCGGCGCGCGACACGATCTATCGCCGCGCGCGCGTCGAGCTGGTGGACAGCCTCGGTCCGAGATTGCGCACGGTGGGGCCGCGCTACCTGGAGCGCGTACCGCTCGACAACGCGGCGCTGCTCGCGCGGCGCGTGTACCTCACGGATCTCGACATGTTCGACGAGGTGTACGCGCGCGAGAACGCCGAGCTCCCGCGCGCGATCGACCGGATCATCGCACTGGCGAAGAGCAGGCCGAAGGACCCGTTCGGGGCGGTCCGCGACTGGCTCGCGAAGCGCTGACTCAGGGTGTGAAGCGACCGCGCAGGAGGGCACGCAGGTCGAGGAGCGGCTCCTGCCGGGGCGGGGCAGCGGCGGGGTCGGGCGCCGGAGGACCGAGCGCGACGCGCTGCATGTGCTGCCGGACCCCGCGATCGACGAAGCGCGAGAGCTGATCGATGCTGTACTCGGAACCGCGCTGCGTCGCGTACGCGTTGAGCGGGTAGACGATCGCGAGCTCGTTGCGGGCGCGCGTCATGGCGACGTACATGAGCCGCCGCTCCTCCTCCAGCTCGTCGTCGTCGCCCAACGCGCGCGACGAGGGGAACCATCCGTCCACCGCCCAGATGACGAATACCGCGTCCCACTCCTTTCCCTTCGCGCTGTGCGCGGTGCTGAGGACGAGGTGGTCGTCCTCGCTGTCGGCGCCGGCGCCGAGGTCCTGCGTGCTCGATGGCGGCTCGAGGGTGAGCGCGGAGAGGAAGGCACCCCGCGTCGGGTAGCCGGCGGCGATCGTCTGCAGCTGATCGAGGTCGGCGAGGCGCGGCTCGGGACGGTCGTAGCGCTCGCGGAGGATGTCGTCGTAGAGGACGCGGATGCGCGCGATGTCGCGCGCGACGGCGCCCTCGTCGGCGCCGCCGGGGCCCGCGTCACCGGTCTGCGCGGAGGGCGTGTCGCGAAGCTCGCGGAGCATCGCGACCAGCGCGCCATGCGCGGCGCGGGCGCGCGCCGGCGGGACGAAATCCTCGAGGGCGCCGACGTCCCAGGCGCGGGCGAGGAGCGCGTGGATCGCGTTGTTGGCCGTGACCTCACCGACGCCGGGGAGCAGCGTGAGGATCCGGAACCAGCTGATCTCGTCGCGCGGGTTGTCGAGGACGCGGAGGAAGGAGAGGACGTCCTTGATGTGCGCCGCCTCGAGGAACTTGATCCCGCCCCACTTCTCGAAGGGGATCTTCCGGTTCGCGAGCTCGATCTCGAGGTCGGCGGACATGTAGCCGGCCCGGAAGAGCACCGCGATCTCGCCTAACGGCGTCCCGTTCTCGTGCAGCTGGAGGATGCGGTCGACGACGAAGCGGGTCTGCTCGTGCTCGTCGCGCGCGGTGACGAGCCAGGGCTTGTCGCCGCCGCCGCGCACGGTCCAGAGGGTCTTCGAGAAGCGCTCGCTCGCGCGGGAGATCAGGGTGTTGGTGACGTCGAGGATGGGCTGCGTCGAGCGATAGTTCTGCTCGAGGGTCACCACCGCGGCGCCCTGAAACTGCTTCGGGAACTCGAGGATGTTGCGGAAGCTCGCGCCGCGAAAGGCGTAGATGCTCTGCGCGTCGTCACCGACGACGGTGATGTTGCGATGCGTCCGGCACATCCCGCGGAGGATGCGCGCCTGGAGGATGTTGGTGTCCTGGTACTCGTCGACGAGGACGTGGTCGTAGAGCGAGGAGATGCGCTGCGCGAGCTCCTCGGAGCTCTCGAGCATCGTCGCCCAGAAATACAGCAGGTCGTCGTAGTCGAGGAGGTTCCGCTCGCCCTTGCGCGAGACGTATTCGGCGAAGATGCGGGTGATCTGGTCCGCGTACTCGGCGAACTGCGGCAGCTCCTCGCCGAGGATGACCTCGAGCGGCTTCTCCGTGTTGATGTGGCGCGAGTAGACGTAGTGCAGCGTCTCCTTCTTCGGGAAGCGCTTCGCGCCGGCGCCGAAGCCGAGCTGCGCCCGCGCGCGCCCCATCAGCTCCTCGGCGTCGCCCTGATCGATGATGGAGAAGTCGCGGGCCAGTCCCGCCGATTCGCCGTAGGTGCGCAGCAGCCGGTGGCCGGTCGCGTGAAATGTCCCGCCGTGCACGCGGCCGCTCGCGCTGCCGACGAGGCGCTCGGCGCGGGAGAGCATCTCCTGCGCGGCGCGACGCGTGAAAGTGAGGAGGAGAATCCGCTCGGGGCGTATGCCGCGCTCGATGAGATGGGCGACGCGGTAGACGAGCGTGCGCGTCTTCCCCGTGCCGGCGCCGGCGATGATGAGCAGCGGGCCGTCGCCGTGGGCGGCCGCCGCGGCCTGTTCGGGGTTCAGCCCGGAGAGGAGTGAGGCGCGGTCGCTCGGCGCGGTCGTGCGCTCGCGGGGCTGGTAGATGCGGGGGAGCTCGTCCATCGTCCCGAAGTATAGCGCGCGACCGAAGAACGGGCGAAGCGCTTCGACGCCGAGCGAAGCGCGCGCGCCTAGGCGGTCGCCGGCTCGATCTCGAGGGCGGCGAGCGGCGTCTCCCGCGGCTCGAGCGCGAAGACGCTTCCGAACGCCCGGGCGGCGGCGTCTTCCGCGTCATGCATCGCCACCGGCTCGCCGAGCTCGCGCGACATCGACGTCATGTCGACGCCGGCGATCCCGCAGGGAACGATCAGATCGAAGTAGGACAGCTCGGTCGTGACGTTGAGCGCGAAGCCGTGCCAGGTGACCCAGTCGCGCGCGTGCACGCCGATCGACGCGACTTTACGAGGCGGGTGCCCGACGGCACCCACCACCCCGCGCGTCCAGACGCCGGTGTAGCCGGCGCTGCGCTCGCCGGCGATGCCTCGCTCGCCGATGGCGACGATGAGCGCCTCCTCGACCTGGCGCAGGTACCAGTGCAGATCCTGCCGGTGGCGCTTGAGGTCGACGATGGGGTAGCCGACGAGCTGGCCGGGACCGTGATAGGTGACGTCCCCACCGCGCTCGACCTCGAACAGCTCGACGCCACGCGCGGCGAGGAGCTCGGGCGACGCCGTGAGATTCTGCTGCTTCGCCGTCCGCCCCATCGTGACCACGGGCTCGTGCTCGACGAGGAGGAGCACATCCTGCGGAACGGCGCCGCTGATCCGCGCGCGAGCGACCGCTCGCTGGAGCTCGAGCGCCTCGGCGTAACGCATGCGGCCGAGGCGGACGACCCGGAGCTCGCGCGCGGCGTCGGGCATCAGGCGTGGATCATCTTCCCGAGCGAGTCGAGCGCCGCTTCGGCGATCGCCTCGGAGAGCGTCGGGTGCGCATGGATCGCGAGATCGACTTCCTCCACCGTGAACTCGTTCGTGCGCGCGACGACCAGCTCGTGGATCATCTCCGTCGCGTGCGCGCCGACGATGTGCGCGCCGAGGATCTCGCCGTACTTCGCGTCGCGGATGATCTTGACGAAGCCCTCGGTCTCGCCCGACGTGCGCGCGCGGCCGTTCGCCGAGAAGGGGAACTTGCCGACCTTGTAGTCGAGCTTCTTGTCCTTGCATGCCTGCTCGGTGAGCCCGATCGACGCGACCTCCGGATGGCAGTAGGTGCACCCCGGGATGTTGCCGTAGTCCATGTCGTGCGCGTGCTTCCCCGCGAGGTACTCGGCGAAGACGACGCCCTCGCGCTCGCCCTTGTGCGCGAGCATCGGCGGACCGGCGACGTCGCCGATCGCGTAGATGCCGGGCACCGACGTCTGCATCTTCTTGTCGATCTTCACGAAGCCGCGCTCGGTGAGCTGCACGCCGGCTTCCTTGAGGCCGATGTTCTCGATGTTCGGGGCGCGACCCGCGGCGACGAGCACCTTCTCCGCCTCGATCTGCGTCTGCTGGCCGCCGGACTCGATGCTCATCGAGACGGAGCTCTTGCCGACCTTCACGTCGCTGATCTTCGCGCCGGTGAGGACGTTGATCTTCCGCTTCTTGAAGCTGCGCTCGACTTCCTTCGACGCGTCCACGTCCTCGACGGGAAGGATGTTCGGCATCACCTCGACGAGGGTGACCTCGCTGCCGAAGGCGTTGAACACGTCGGCGAACTCGCAGCCCACCGCGCCCGCGCCGACGATGACGATGGACTTCGGCGCCTTCTCGAGCACGAGTGCCTCGTCGGAGGAGATGACCGTCGTCTTGTTCAGCTCGAGCCCGACCTGCGGGAGGCCCTTCACGCGTGAGCCGGTGGAGACGACGAGCGCCTTCTTCGCGTCGTGCTTCTCTTCCTTGCCGTCGGCGGTCTTCACGGTGAGCTGGTTCTTCCCCGTGATCCGTCCCTCTCCCCTGATCCAGGTGATCTTGTTCTTCTTGAAGAGGAACTCGACGCCCTTGGAGTTCTGCGTGCTCACGGCGCGCGAACGCTTCATCGCGACGGCGTAGTCGAGCTTGACCTCGCCGACGTTCACGCCGAACTCGGCGGCCTTCTTCACGTGGTTGGCGTAGAGCGATGCCTCGAGCAGCGCCTTGGCGGGGATGCAGCCCCAGAGCACGCAGGTGCCGCCGAGCCCCTCGCGCTCGACGACGCCGACGGAGAAGCCGAGCTGCGCGGCGCGAATCGCGCCGACATATCCGGCGGGCCCGCCGCCGAGGAAGAGAACGTCGAAGCTTGCCATGATTCGGGAGTTCCGGGAGAAGAGTGGATCTCGAGCTTCCGAAAGCTAATCCGGGCGCCAAGCGGGCTCCAATCGCTGGGCCCTGTCGGCTGTTCGCGTGACTTGGGCTGTTAGCTGTTCGCGGGGAGATGGGGAGGGGGGAGATGGCGGGGAGGACGGCCACGACGCGATGTCGTGATGCGGCGCAAGACCAGAACTGAATCGGGGCACGCCAGGAGAGATCGAATCACCCGGCGTGCCCCAATTCAGATCACATTCTTCGCGGCAACCGCGCGGCCAAGCGGGCCCTACTCCCCGTGCAGTTCTGCCGGCCTCCCGGTCTCCCCGCGACCAAGCAACCCGCGACCAAGCAACCCGCGACCAAGCAACCGAAATCCGCTCAATACACGAGCATCAACGGGTTCTCGAGCATCCGCTTGAGCGTCTGCAGGAACCTCGCGCCGACGGCGCCGTCGACCGCGCGGTGGTCGCAGCTCATCGTCAGCCGGAGCTTCTTCCGCACCTCGATCTCGTCGCCGACGATCACCGGCTTGTCCTCGGCCGAACCGATGGCGATGATGCCGACCTCGGGCGGGTTGATGATCGCGGTGAACTGATCGATCCCGAACATGCCGAGGTTCGACACTGAGAACGTGGAGCCGGTGTACTCCTCGGGCTTCAGCTTCCGCTCGCGGGCCTTCTTCGCGAGCGACTTCGCCTCGGCGCTGATCTCGCTCATGCGCTTCTGGTCGGCGTCGAAGATCACGGGGACGATGAGGCCATCGTCCGTCGCGACGGCCATGCCGAGATGGACGCGGTTGTGGTAGCGGATCTTGTCGCCGAGCCAGTGCGCGTTGACCTCGGGGTGCTGCGCGAGCGCGGTCGCCGTCGCCTTCAGGATGATGTCGTTGAAGGAGACCTTCCATTCGTCGCCCATCTCGAGCATCGCGTCGCGGAGCTCGCTCGCCTTCGTGAGGTCGATCTCGGTCGTGAGATAGAACGTCGGGATCGGGCCGATCGACTCGGAGAGCCGGCGCGCGATCGTTTTGCGGATCTGCGTCAGCGCGACGTCCTCGAAGTCGGCGCCGCTGCGCGGACGGACCGCGGGTGCCTGGCGTGCTGCAGCCTGCTGGCCACCGCCCGCGGCCGCGCCCTCGACGTCGCGCTTGACGATGCGACCGCCCGGGCCGGAACCCTGCATCGCGCCGAGGTCGATGCCGCGCTCGCTCGCGAGCCGGCGAGCGAGCGGTGAGGACTTCGCGCGGCCGCCGTTGCTCG
>JABFXM010000513.1 GCA_013361745.1 Gemmatimonadaceae bacterium
GCAGGAGCTGCGACCAGGTCGCGCACCCGATCGCGGCGGCGAAGTCGGGCAGGGGTCGGCTCGCGAGCCGCTTCAGCAGCCCGCCCTCGGCGAAGGGACGGTTGACGATCACCGCCACGCCACGGTCGCGGGCGACCGGGAGCACGCGCTTCTCCGCCTCACGCTCGGCGGCGGAGTAGTTGATCTGGACGAAGTCGATGCTCGCGTGCGACTGGAGGAGCTTCGCGACCTTCTCGTGCGCGCTCGCGGTGTAGTGGGTGATCCCGACGTAGCGTACCCGGCCGGCGCTCTTCCACTCGGCCAGCGTCCGCAGATGCGTCGCGACGTCGACGACGTTGTGCACCTGCATCAGGTCCACCTTCTCGACGCGCAGTCTGCGCATCGACTCCTCCATCTCGGCGATCCCCTTGCCGCGGCCGGTCGTCCAGACCTTCGTCGCGAGGAAGAGCCGGTCGCGAATGCCAGCCGCCGAGACGAGATCACCGACGACCTCCTCGGCCGAGCCATACATCGGCGACGAGTCGACGACCTTGCCGCCGAGGCGCGTGAGCTCGGTGAGGACCCCGCGCAGGTTCTCGCGGGCGCGCTGGTCGCCGCCGACGTCGAAGGTGCGCCAGGTGCCGAGTCCGAGAGCCGGAAGCAGTGCGCCGGAGGAGGGCATGGGCCGCGTGATCATGCGCGAGGGCGAGCGCATGTGGGGTGCCTGGCGCCGTGCGCTGAGTCTCTCTTCGGGCGTGGATCTCTGCCTTTCGCAGGGAGATCGGGAGGGGGGGAGAACTACCTCATGAGGGAGGGTTGCCTTGGGCAGTAGCTGGGCCACTGGGACACCCTTCCTGATTTCCGGGCGTCGTCAACGTGAAACGTTCTCGCCCGGCACGATCGAAGAAAAAACGCCTCCCAGCGAAGCCTCCCGATCTCCCTACCTCCCTGCGAAGTAGTCACCGCCGGACCCCACACGAGACCGAGCGCACGGCGCAACTACCGCAGCGTCAGCCGCCGTATCCCGTCCCGCATCATCGGAACGTTGAAGTTCAGCAGGAGCCCCGCGGGGATGTTCAGCATTCGCATGTAGGTCAGAAGCTGCGCCTCGTGGACCCTCAGGATCTTCTCGACGGCCTTGACCTCGACCACGAGCCCCTGCAGCAGAAAATCCACCCGATAGAGACCGTTGACGCGAATTCCCTTGTAGACAACAGGAATCGAGTGCTGGCGCGTGAAGGGAATCCCTCTCCAGGTCAGCTCGAGCGCGAGGCATTCCTCGTAGGACGACTCGAGGAGCGGTGGACCGAGGACTCCGTGGACCTCGATGGAGGCGCCGATGACGCGCCGGCTGAGCGAAGAGTCTCCGGGGATCATGCCGGAACACTGAGGCGCGACGCGGCGCCAGGCATTACCGTTATGTCGCCGAACAAACCACCCATGCGCCGCCTCTCCCGCAATCTCACCTTCCAGGTCCTCGTCGCCGTCGCGCTGGGCGTGCTGCTCGGCGCGCTCTTTCCCGCGGCGGGGAAGGCGATGAAGCCGGTCGGGGACACCTTCATCAACCTGGTGAAGATGATCATCGCGCCGATCATCTTCCTCACGATTGTGCTCGGCATCGCCAACATGCACGACATCAGGAAGGTGGGACGCGTCGGCGGGAAGGCGTTCCTCTACTTCGAGCTCGTGACGACGCTCGCGCTGGCGATCGGGCTGCTCGTCGTCAACGTCACGAAGCCGGGAGCGGGGATCGACGTCAGCGCGCTCGCGAAGGGGGACGTCTCGCAGTTCACGACTGCAGGGAAGCAGTTCAGCCTCGTCGAGCTGCTCATCCACATCGTCCCGACGAGCATCGTCGGCGCGTTCGCGCAGGGCGACATCCTGCAGATCGTCTTCTTCTCGCTGCTCTTCGGCGTCGCGCTGTCGCGCTTCGGGGAGCACGGACGCGGGCTGATCGTCGGTCTCGAGAAGCTCTCCGAGGTGTTCTTCCGCATCACGGCGATGGTGATGCGGGTCGCGCCGTTAGGCGCGTTCGGAGCGATGGCGTTCACGATCGGGAACTTCGGGCTGCACGCGCTGCTCCCGCTCGCGCACCTGATGGGGGGCGTCTACCTGACGATGGCGCTCTTCATCTTCGTGGTGCTGAACGCGATCGCCTGGTTCAACGGCTTCAGCCTCTGGCGGCTCCTCCGCTACATCCGCGCCGAGATCCTGATCGTGCTCGGGACGTCGAGCTCGGAGGCGGCGCTGCCGAGCATGCTCGCGCGGATGGAGAACTACGGCTGCGACCGCACGGTGGTCGGGCTCGTGATCCCCGCTGGCTACTCGTTCAACCTCGACGGGACGTCGATCTATCTCTCGATGGCGACGATCTTCATCGCGCAGGCGTTCGGGATCCATCTTCCGCTCGGCCAGCAGCTCGCGGTGCTCGCGGTGCTGATGGTGACGTCGAAGGGCGCCGCCGGCGTCACGGGCTCGGGGTTCATCGTGCTCGCGAGCACGCTCTCGGCGATGCACACCGTTCCCGTGGAAGGGATCGCGCTGGTGCTCGGCGTCGACCGGTTCATGAGCGAAGCGCGCGCTATCACGAACCTGATCGGCAACGCGGTGGCGACGGTGGTGATCGCGAAGAGCGAGAAGGCGTTCGACGCTGAGAAGAACGCGCTCGCGCTCGCGGGTCCGACGGGGTCGATCGAGCTCGTGCCCGAGGTGACGCGCCCGAGCGCGGCGTGATCCGCGGAAACCCGGCAAACCGCTGCGCCGTCGGGTGTGTCTGACTGACGTCGGTCGCAGACACGAAGCCGCCCTCCGAAACCAGCATCCATGCGCCTCTCCATTCGCGCTCTCTGCGCGCTCGCGCTTCTTCTGATCGCTACACCTCTCGCCGCGCAGAACAGCGCCGCCGATGTCGTCCGCGGCCGCGTCACCGACGACTCGGCGCTCGCGCTGGTCGGCGCGACGGTGATCGTGACGCGGGGGCCGGACCGGCTCGTCGAGCGGACGACGACCGACAGCAGCGGCCGGTACTCGCTGCGCTTCGAGCCGGGGACCGGCGACTATCTCGTCTACGTCGCGGCAACGGGGCGGAAGAGCGCGCGTCGCCGCGTGCAGCGGCAGGGGACCGAGACGGAGCTCGTCGCCGACTTCCAGCTCGCGCCCGACGCGACGCTGCTCGCCGAAGTGAAGGTCACGGCGAAAAAGCCGGAGCGGGCGCGGAACGACGTCGGGCCCTTCGTGCCCGAGCCGGGCTCCTCGGAGAGCTACCAGGAAGGTGTCCACGGCCAGCTCCCCCCCAGCGCGGCGGGGAGCCTCTCCGGGACCGCGTCCACCATCGCCGGCGTAACGATGACGCCTGACGGTCCGTCGATCCTCGGGTCGGGCGCCGAGTCGAACCTGACGACGCTGAACGGGATGGGGATGGCCGCGTCGACGATCCCGCGCGCGGCGAGGACGGAGACGCGGCTCACCGGCGCGACCTTCGACGCGACGCGCGGCGGATTCGCGGGAGCGAACATCGACGTCCGCCTGTCGTCGGGCGACCGGATGTACCAGAATCGCAATGCCCAGCTCACCTTCGATCCGCGCGCGCTGCAGTACACCGACGCGGTCGGGCGGAACGCGGGCGTCCCCGTCGGCGGGTTCAGGGGGAGCGTCGGCGCCGACGGTGAGCTGATCCGGCAGGCGCTGACCTACAACGTCGCGCTCGATGTCGCGCGGTCGATCAGCAGCCCGGCGACGCTCGTCGACGCCGACCAGGCGACGCTGCTCCGCGCCGGGATCTCGCCCGACTCCGTCGCCCGGCTGCGCAGCGTCGCCGCACCGTTAGGCATCCTCTCGGCGGGTGGCGTCCCCCTCGACCGGACGCGCGATCAGGTCACCTGGCTCGGACGCATCGACGACACGCGAGACACGCTGCAGACGCGCGCG
>JABFXM010000182.1 GCA_013361745.1 Gemmatimonadaceae bacterium
GGAGTCACGGTCTCGTTCATTCGCTCGCCCCGGGGATGACGGTGGAAGCTAGTCGCAGCGTATAATGAAAGGCCATGTCCGCCCCCGCTCGTTCCCGCCCGCGCAGCATCCTCCTCGCCGACTGCGACGTCTACTACGTCCAGCTCGCGCGGATGGCCGACCCGGAGGGGGCGGGACGCGCGCGGCTGCTCATCGTCGGTGGCTCCGCGGAGAGCCGCGGCGTCGTCTGCTCGGCGACGTACGAGGTGCGGAAGTACGGCGTGCGCTCGGGGATGCCGATCTCGCGGGCGGTGAAGCTCTGCCCGCAGGCGATGTGCGTCCCGGTGCCGCGCGAGCTCACCACGCGGAAGAGCGAGGAGATCGTCGAGGTTCTGAAGCGCTTCGCACCGGATGTCGAGAGCGCGTCGCCGGACGAGGCGTACATGGATCTGACGACGACGATGGAGACGGTCTATCGCGGTCGCACCCTCGCCGACGTCGCGCACATGATCCGCGCCGCGGTGGAGCGTGAGACGGGGATCCGCGTGTCGATGGGGGGCGGGACGAGCAAGCTGGTGGCGAAGCTCGCGGTCGAGCCGGCGAAGCCGCGCGACGGGAGCGGGGGCGACGGGGTGTACGTCGTCGCGCCGGGTGAGGAGGAGGCGTTCGTCGCGCGGCTCAAGCTCGCTGAGATCCCCGGGATCGGCCCGAAGTTCCAGGAGCAGCTCGCGAAGCGTGGCTGGTTCGACGTGAAGGACGTCGTCGCGGTGCCGCGCGAGGAGCTGGAGCGCGCGTTAGGCGAGCGCACCGCCGAGTGGCTGCACGACGTCGCGCGCGGGATCGACGACTCCCCGGTGCAGCAGCGCGAGGAGCCGAAGTCGATGGGCTGTGAGGAGACCTTCCCGCGCGACATCATGAGCGACGTGGAGCTGGAGCGCGAGCTGCTGCAGCTCGTCGACCGCGTGACGTCGGACCTGCGCGAGGAAGGCTACGCGGCGCGCACGGTGACGGTGAAGCTGAAGGACAGCGACTTCACCCTGCGCTCCGCCGCGCGCACCCTCGACGAGGCGATCACGACGCACCACGCGATGGCGCCGGTGGCGAAGGAGCTGCTGAAGCAGCTGCGCAGGAAACGCCGGGTCGCGGCGCGGCTGATCGGTGTCTCGGCGTCGCACCTCGTGCGCGGAACGATCGAGGGACAGCTCGCGCTCTTCGAGGACGAGCGGGCGGCGCGGGAGACGGAGAAGCAGCGCGAGCTCGCGGCGGCGATGGACTCCGTGCGCGAGAAGTTCGGGCGGCACTCGCTGAAGCTGGGGATGCTGCCGGAGAAGTGAGGCGCAGTCCCACGCTTGGAAAGTCGTACCCTTGTCGCCCCGTGCGGATCCGTGGAGATTGTCGTTCTACTCGTTGATGCCGGCATCAACGCCTGAACGACAATCTCCACTGATTGTCACGGATCTACACGGATACTGCTGCCTTCTATCCGTGTTGATCCGTGGGAATCCGTGTGATGGTCGTTCTCTTCGTTTGATGCCAGCCACGCGACCCGTCGCATGATTCGGGTCGCGATGGCGGAGTGAGAGCGATAAGATCGACACACCTCTCCCTCACTCCAGGAAGATCCATCATGCATCGCCTGACGTCGATCGCGTCGCTCGCGCTCGTTCTCGTCGGGTCATCGCTGGGCGCGCAGTCCCGCGACCCCATCACCACCGATCCTGTCGTGCGCGACACCGCCTTCCGTCCTTCGATGGACGAGCTCTCCTTCGAGAGCGGCGGGTCGCGCATCAACGGCTTCATCTACCTCGCGCAGGGGAAGGCGCCGCATGCGACGGTGGTGCTGCTCCACGGGTACCCGGGGAACGAGCGCAACCTCGATCTAGCGCAGGCGATGCGGCGCGCCGGGATGAACGTCGTCTACTTCGATTATCGCGGCTCGTGGGGGAGCGGCGGCGAGTTCTCCTTCGCCAACGCGCAGGAGGACGTCGCCAACGCGGTCCGCTGGCTGCGCTCTCCGGAGCTCGCGGCGCGCTACCGCATCGACCCGAAGCGCATCGCGCTCGTCGGCCACAGCATGGGCGCGTGGCTCGCCCTCCTCGCCGCCGCCTCCGACAGCGCGACCCGGTGCGCCGGCGCGATCGAGCTCGCGGACATGGCGAGGCAGCGGAAGCGCGGGCAGACCGATACCACCTTCATGCGCGAGCTGACGAGCTACGACGACTGGCTGACGCAGCCCGGCGCGCCGCTGCACGCCGACCCGCGCGCCCTCGAGGCGAGCCTCGACGCCCACGCGAGCGAGTGGGATCTGACCACGCACGCGCGCGAGCTCGCGCCGCGGGCGATCCTCCTCCTCGACAACGACCGGAACCACGACCACGCGGCGCTCGTCGCCGCGTTAGGCGGCGCGGGCGCGAAGCGCCTCACGGCGCAGGTGTGGAAGACCGATCACTCCTTCTCGGACCGGCGCATCGCTCTCGCGCGCACGGTCGTCCGCTGGCTGCAGCGGAGCTGCGCGTTCTGACTCACCGCGGGCGCGGCCCGCGGCGTCGTCAGAAGTGGTAGAAGGCGGAGACCAGCACGCCGCGCGCGCTCGCCGCGTCGGTCGGGACGCCGACGGGGACGCTGATTCCAGCCATCAACTGGCGGTTGGCGAAGGGGTAGACCTTGATCCCCGGCGCCACGAGCCGCGAGGTGACCGCGCTGCCCGCCTCGTTCACGCGCGACGTCTCGTACTCGACGAGCAGCTCGGCGAGGCGGCCGAGCGGATAGAGCGCGGAGCCGTTGAAGGTGAGCTCACGCTCCGCGTCGACGCCGACGGGGTTGCGCACGGTGGTGCCATACTGCGCGAAGCCCACGAGCTGCAGCTTGCCGCGCATGACGCCGACGTCGACGAAGGGCTCGAGGCCGATGGCGCGGCTCGACCCGATTCCGCGCGCGTCGTTCCCAGTCGGCAGGCCGGCGGAGAGGCCCCCGCCCACGAGAACTCCCTGCTCGCCCCAGCGCAGGCTCGCCGCCTTGAGCGAGAGCTCGGTGTCGTCGAAGCCGTGCACGTTGGCGAGCGCGTCGCTGCGCCAGACGTACGGCACCGTCACCGCGAGGCTGAGCGCGGAGCTGAACCCGTACTCTCCCTCGACGCGCACACTGTGGTCGATCGTTCGGTCGATCCCGGCGCCGCTCCGCGCCCACAGGTAGTCGACACGCAGCTTCGTGTCCGGCGACGGCGATTCGGTGACGAGCGGATGCGAGAAGTGGAGATGCTCGTGATGATGATCGTCGTCATGATCATCGTGCGCTGTCGCCTGCGCGGCGGCGGTGGAGGCGACGAGGACGACGAGGGCGAGGAGCGAGGACTTTCGGAGCACTTGACGCGGGATCGGGGAGAGGCGGAGCGAGGGAATCTACAGGGCGACGAGAAGGAACGGCCAGCAGGACTGAACCACCACTGACCTGCACTGCCATGAGGCTAGGGCCGTTCTGTCTTGTGGTCGTGCCGTTCAGTCATGGCGTTCCGTCGGACACGCTCTCGTCGACGAGGATCGTCACCCCATTGTGCGTCTCGCTCGAGTCGAGCTTCCCCTGCCACATGTTCGCGAAGGGATGACCGACGTCGGTCGGCGGGCGGTCGAGCGAGAAGCCGCTGCCGCCGGCGATCCAGAAGCGCGGGGTGCGCGTGCTGTGCTGCGCGGCCAGCTCGGCGAGGACGTCGGTGTGGACGGTCGCCGCGTTCGAGCGATGGACGTAGACGCCCGGGACGTAGCGCCCGTCGGCGATGACGCCGGCGACCCAGGAGCGGTAGTAGTCGCGCATCGACTGCGGGATCGTCGACATGTACTCGATGTCGAGGTAGATGACCGTCCCGGCAGGAAATCCTTCGTTCGCGGTCTTCGCGGCGGCGTCCATCCCTTCGCTCGTTCCCTGTGCGCC
>JABFXM010000055.1 GCA_013361745.1 Gemmatimonadaceae bacterium
ACCCTCGCCTTCCTCGCCGCCGGCGCGCTCGCGCCAGTCACCGCCACGGCGCAGAAGAGATCGGGCCCCTCGGCGGCGGAAGCGCAGGCATTCATCGCCCGCGCGGAAGCACAGCTCACCGAGCTCGCGCTTCGCGCGAACCAGGCGGGATGGGTCGCCGCGACCTACATCACGGACGACACCGAGGCGCTCAACGCGGACGCGACGAAGAACTACGCCGTCGCCGTGCAGAAGCTGGCGCTCGACGCGCGGCGCTTCGACAAGGTGAAGCTCTCGCCCGAGCTGCGGCGCAAGTTCACGCTGCTGCGGCTCGGGCTCGCCGCGCCACCGCCGGGCAACCCGGGCGAAGCGGCCGAGCTGACGCGCATCACGACGAGCATGGAGGCGGACTACGGCAAGGGGACGTATTGCCGTGGCGCGAAGGGCAGCACGCACGCGAGCGGCGCGACGGCGGCGAAGCGCGACTGCCTGCAGATCTCGGAGCTCAGCAGGACCCTCGTCGACAGCCGCGATCCCGCGGAGCTGCTCGACGCGTGGCAGGGATGGCACCGCGTCGGCGCGCCGATGCGCCAGCGCTACGCGCGCTTCGTCGAGCTCTCGAACAAGGGCGCGCGCGAGCTCGGCTTCGCCGACGCGGGCGCGATGTGGCGCTCCAACTACGACATGCCGCCCGACCAGTTCGCGAAGGAAGTGGATCGGCTCTGGGAGCAGGTGAAGCCTCTCTACGTCTCGCTCCACGCGTACGTGCGGTCGCGCCTCGTCCGGCAGTACGGGCCGCAGGTCGTCCCGCCGAACGGGATGATCCCGGCGCACCTGCTCGGCAACATGTGGGCGCAGGAATGGGGGAACGTCTATCCGATCGTCGCGCCGGCGAACGCCGCGCCGACGTACGACATCGGCGCCCTGCTCCGCGCCAAGAACACCGACGTGAAGGGGATGGTGAAGTACGGCGAGCACTTCTTCACATCGTTGGGCTTCGCGCCTCTGCCGGCGACCTTCTGGGAGCGCTCGCAGTTCACCAGGCCGCGCGACCGTGAGGTCGTCTGCCACGCCAGCGCGTGGGACATCGACGACCGCGACGACCTGCGCGTGAAGATGTGCCTCGACGTCACGACCGAGGACTTCATCACCGCGCACCACGAGATCGGCCACAACTTCTATCAGCGCGCCTACAAGGATCAGCCCTTTCTCTTCAAGGGCGGCGCGAACGACGGCTTCCACGAGGCGATCGGCGACGCGATCGCGCTCTCGATCACGCCGAACTACCTGCAGCAGGTCGGACTTCTCGATGCGAGCGCGGTCCCCGGGCCCGACGCGGACATCCCGCTCCTGCTCCGTCAGGCGATGGACAAGGTCGCCTTCCTTCCCTTCGGGCTCCTCGTCGACAAGTGGCGCTGGCAAGTGTTCTCCGGCGAGACGACGCCGGCGAACTACAACAAGGCGTGGTGGGATCTGCGCGCGCGCTATCAGGGCGTCGCGCCGCCGGTCGCGCGCAGCGAGGCGGACTTCGATCCGGGCGCGAAGTATCACGTGCCCGCCAACACGCCGTACATGCGCTACTTCCTCGCGCGCGTGCTTCAGTTCCAGTTCTACCGCGCCCTCTGCCAGGCGTCGGGCTACAAGGGACCGTTGCATCGCTGCTCGTTCTACAGCAGCAAGGAAGCGGGCGCGAAGCTGAACGCGATGCTCGAGGCGGGGCAGAGCAGGCCCTGGCCGGAGACGCTCTACAAGCTCACCGGCCAGCACGAGCTCGACGCGAGCGCGATCACCGAGTACTTCGCGCCGCTGAAGGCCTGGCTGGACGAGCAGAACGCGGGAAAACCAGTAGGGTGGTAGGCGAAGGCGTCAGGGGTCAGGATTCAGGGGCAGGCAGCGCCGACGCCTGGCCCCCGACCCCTGATCCCTTTCGTCAGCTCGCGGCGGGCGGTGCAGCGGGAGTGGGGTGCTGCTCTTTTCTCCCGAACAGCTTCCTGAAGAACCCCGCGATTCCAGCCGCGGCGACGATGAGAAGCTTCTTCATCGCGATCAGCGCGCCGAGGAGCACCTTGAAGAACCCCGCTTTCGCGAGCAGTCCGCCGGCGACGAGGGCGGCGATCCCGTACTCGGCCTTGCGGTCGACACCCGGCTTGTAGTCCGCGTAGCGGTGTCCCTGGTTGAAATCGACGAAGCCGAGCACGTCGCCCGTCCCCGCCTGCAGCGTCGCGAGCTGGCTCTTCGATCCCACCGCGTCGAGATCGAGCACGCCGCGCGCGCCGAGCACGCGGATGTCCCAGTTGATGGTGTGCTCGTCCTCCCCCGCGAACGCGAGCTCCTTCGCCCAGCGCAGCTTGTGGGTGTTGCCGTCGTACGCCGGCGGCGCGGCCCAGCCGACCAGCGTCGCCGTGGCGACGCCCTGCTTCTTGCGCTCCGCGTTCCGCTCCTCGGTTTCCTTCTTCATGTTCTCGAGGAGCGACGTATAGTCGATCTTCGCGGCGTCGCTGTCGTCGACGTGTCCGTCCTCGTCGTACTGCACCACGACGGCCCACGTCCCCTCCTCGAGCGCGTGCATCCCCGCGGGAAAGATCATCCCGAGCGTCTTCTGCCCCGGCAGGTTGCCCCATGCGGTGAGCACGCGCTCCGCGTCCCCGGGGCCGAGATAGCGGTAGGCCACAGGGAGGTGCACCGTCGCGAGACCATTCCCGAGGACGACGTCGCCCTCGCGCCAGTTGAGCGACGCCTCGAACTTCTCGGCGGTCATCTTCGACCCCGAGTCCGCCTGCTGGGCGAGTGCGACGATGGGCGCGGCGACCAGCGCGGCGACGAAAAGGGCACGGCGAAGGACAGACATCGAGCTCTCCATCCGGATTCGTGAGGTTGTCTCAGACTCGTCTCCGAGGACGACCCGCTCGGGCGCCGGATCACACGACGAAGCGGGGCGCCGGTGACTTTCGTCTCAGGCGCCCCGCTCTCGATCGTCACCACGCCCCGCGCTCTGGCGCCTCGCCTGGCGCCTCCCCGCGGTCGCTACTCGTCGGCCCCGCGATGCATCGCGGCGCGACGGACCTGGCTCATGATGCGCTCGAGGTCCGCCTCGGCGCGTGCGCGCGAATCGCCATTCCAGTCCCCTTCCCGCGCCACCCGGCGGATCTGCTCCATCATCTCGTCGATCAGGGCGCGGAAGCGCGGGCGCAGGCGGCGCTCGCGGTCGGCCTGCTCGGCAGTGCTCGTCGTCATCTCGTCGTCTCCCTCGGAATCAGCGCCCAAGATTGCACCCTCCCTCGAATCGCGCCAGAGACCGCTTCGCCCTTAAAGCAGCAGATCGCTCTTCCCGCCCATCGCCAGCTGTGCAACCGCCCGGCCACAGAGCGCGCCCACCACGTTTCCGGTGCCGCTGTAGGCGCCCGTCGCCCACACCCCGGGTCGCACCTCCTCGACGAGCGGCAACCCGTCGCGCGAGTACGAGACCGGCGCCGCCCACCGGTGCGTGATCGGCGCACGCGTCTTCACGCGTTCCCGCAGGCACGCCTCCAGCGCTTCCTGCACGCGTTCGCTCGGACGCGCGTCGTGCGTCCATTCCTCTTCGCCGCCCGCGTCGCGGAATCCGCCGAGCGCGATACGGCCGTCAGGCAGCTGCTGCCAGTAGTCCATCCCGTATCGCGCGTACACCGGACGCGGGTAGTGGACATCGGTCGCCGGCGCCGTGCCGAGCATCTGCAGACGCACGGTGCGCACGCGCCCGGCCAGCTCGGGGAGGACGCGTTCCAGCCCGCCGTCGACCGCGACGATCACCGTGGCGGCGCGCACCACTCCCCGCGCGGTGCGCACTTCCCCGTTCCCGATCCCTGTCGCCTCCGAGTGCTCGAAGAGCTGCGCACCGGCGTCCACGGCAGCGCGCGCCAGAGCGCGACACCGG
>JABFXM010000218.1 GCA_013361745.1 Gemmatimonadaceae bacterium
GCCGTGCGACTGCACCCCGCGCACGCGCGCGACGCGGCCGCTGGGCAGGATGCGCACGGTGGCGTCGCTCGCGAGCGATCCGCTCCATACCGTCCCCGTCACGACGGTCCCGGTGCCTTTCACCGAGAAGGATCGATCGATCGGCATGCGGAAGAGATCGTCCGGGTCGCGCGCCGGCATCTGCCGCGCCGCCGCGGCGATCGCGTCGCGGAGCGCGTCGAGTCCCGCGCCCGTCGTGGCCGAGACGGGGACGATCGGCGCGTCGGCGAGAGGGCTGCCCTCGACCGCGGTGCGCACGTCGTCGGTGACGAGGGCGAGCCACTCGTCCTCGACGAGATCGCATTTCGTGAGCGCGACGACGCCGCCGCGCACGGCGAGAAGGGAGAGGATCGCGAGATGCTCGCGCGTTTGCGGCATCACGCCCTCGTCGGCGGCGATGACGAGCAGCGCGAGATCGACGCCGGTCGCCCCCGCGAGCATCGTCCGCACGAATGCCTCGTGTCCCGGGACGTCGACGACGCCTAACGTTCCGACACCCGGAAGCTCCAGCGGGGCGAAGCCGAGCTCGATGGTGATGCCGCGCTTCTTCTCCTCGGGGAGACGATCGGTGTCGACGCCGGTGAGGGCGCGGACGAGCGTGGTCTTCCCGTGATCGATGTGCCCCGCCGTGCCGAGGATCATGCGTCGGCGGGGTCGGTCGCCCAGGCGTCGAAGGCGCGCAGCGGTCGGCCGTCCGCGAGGTGCTCGCGCACGAACTCGTGCAGCAGGCGCTGGTGTGCGCGTCCCTCGCGCGGGGAGAGCGACGCCCCTTCCCCGCCCCCGAGCCAGAGCCGCAGCGTCTCGAGTGCGTCGCGCGGGATGGCGCGCCCGCCACCGTGCGAGCCGACGCAGCGCTCGCAGAGGATCCCGCCCGCGCGGTGATGGAAGAGCACCGCCTCGCCCACGGCGACGGTCGCGTGACAGATGCTGCAGTCGTCGAGCGAGGGGGAGAAGCCGAGCGCGCCGACGATCCGCCAGATGCCGCCGATCGTGCGCTCGCGCGCGCCACCGGGTGGCGCGGTCGCCACGCCGTCGAGCGCTTCGACGACGATCGCGAAGAGCTCGGGCCCTGCGTCGTCGTGCGCGAAGCGGAGCAGCACGTCCGCGATGGCGGCGGCTCCGGTGAAGCGCGCGAGATCCTCCGCCAGTGCGCCGCGCGCGCGGGCGACGTCGAAGCCGGTGAGCGTCTGCAGGTCGCGGCCCGGCTTGAGCAGGATCTGCGCGGTGCCCTGCGCGAAGAGGTCGAGCGCGGCGCCGAATCGGCTGCGCGGCCGCCGCGCCCCCTTCGCGATCACCGCCTGGACCCCAGCCTCACGCGTGAGCATGCGCAGGATGCGCGACGACTCGAGGTATTCCATCGAGTGCAGCACGATGGCGTCGGTGGCGAGGAGCATGAAGAAAGATAGCCTCGCGCACCGTACGCGTCGTCGCGCTCGTGAGTCGCTTCGTCAGTCGCGCAGCCGCAGCCCGACGAACAGCACGCGTCCCGGCGTCGCGAAGCCGTAGACGTTCTGGTAGCGCGCACCGCCGATGTTCTCCCCGCGCAGCGTCAGCGCGACCGAGCGGACGGCGGCGCTTCCGGCGAGCGGGATCTCCGCCGCGGCGTCGAGAAGCGTGTACGGCGCGAGACGGCGTCGCTGCGCGCCGGTGAAGTCGTAGTCATCGCGTGCACCGGTCCGGGTCGCGGTCGCCGAGAGCGTCGCCCGGCGGAGCATCCACGAGACGTCGACGTCGGCGACTCGGCGCGGGCGACGGAGCAGCGGCTTCCCCTCCTCCAGCGACCCGAAGCTGCCGTTGCCCGGGTTGGTGACCTTCGTTCGCTGCAGCGTGTAACTCGCCCGTGCCGCGAGCCCGCGCACGGGAGCGAGGCGTGCCTCGAGCTCGAGACCCCGCGACGACGCGGCGATGACGTTATAGAAGTTCGAGATCCCCGGGCCGATGTAACGATACTGCACGAGATCGCGGAAACGCTGGTCGAAGGCGGTGGCGCCGAGGGTCACCGGCACGGCCGGCAGCCGCGTCTCGAGGCCGACCTCGCGCGAGCGATTGCGCTCCGGCCGCAGATTCGGTTCGCCGACCGAGTAGGCGTTGTCGTAGAGCTCCTCGAACGCCGGCTCCTTGAACGCGGTGCCGATGCTCGCGCGCACGATCGTCCCCGCGATCGGCTCGGAGGCGACGCCGGCGCGGCCGGTGTTCACGCTGCTCCCGTCGTGCAGCCGCTCGCGCCGTCCACCCATCTCCACGGTGAGCGGTCCGCGACCGGCCGCGAGCTGCGCGTAGAGCGCGCGGTTGGTGCGCCTGCGATCGAAGCTCGTCGTCGACGGGTAGCCGCCGAACTCCGACCACCCGCGGAGGCGCGCTCGCTGCGATTCCACGGTCGCGCCGACGATGGTGGTGACGTCGAGCGGAAGGGTGCCGACGACCTGCGCGTCCGCAAGCTGGCGAAGGGTCTGTCCGTGCGAGCGCGAGTAGAAGCCGGCGGTGTCGCCGGGACTGTCGGGGAGATCGGATGCGCCGCTCAGCCGCGAGGCGCGCCCGAGCTGGATGCGTCCCGAGAGCCGGTCGGTGATCCGCGCGAGCGCGCTCGCCGAGAAGGAGAGCCGCGACGCACCTGTCCATGCGTTGGAGTCGACGGGTGCGCCGCTGCCGTTCGTCGGATAGTGATAGCGGCCGTCGGCGTACGAGACGGCGACGCCGGCGTTGC
Source organism: Gemmatimonadaceae bacterium (assembly GCA_013361745.1). GTDB lineage: Bacteria > Gemmatimonadota > Gemmatimonadetes > Gemmatimonadales > Gemmatimonadaceae > JABFXC01. Next base: position 2,744 of record JABFXM010000218.1, read on the forward strand.
CGCGCGCTCCTTCCATCCCTCCCGCCGCGCTCGCGACGGCCTCGCGGAACTGGTTGTTGAAGGGAAGGAATCCGTTTCCGCGATGATAGCCGCCGTTGACCGCGCCGTGGACGCGCGTCGTCGTGCCGATGCGCATCTCGCGTCCGACGGTGGCGGTGGCGTCGAACTGCGCATCGCGGTCCGCCGCGCGCACGGCAACGGCGCTCGGTCCCCTGCTCTTCGTGAAGATATGGATCACCCCGGTCATCGCGTCGGAGCCGTGGAGCACGCTCGCCGGACCGCGCACGATCTCGATACGGTCGATGTCGTCGGTGGTGAACGCCGCGAGGTCCACCGCGCCGCCCGGCGCGTTGAGCGGCACGCCGTCGACGAGGATCTTGGTGAAGTTGCTGTTTCCACCGCGGAGGAAGATCGACGTCTGCGAGCCGGGCCCGCTCGTTCGGCCGAGCGAGATGCCGGGCGCGCCGCGCAGCGCATCGAGCAGCGTCACCGCGCCCTTCGCACGAAGCTCGGCGCCGGTGATCACCGTCGTCGCCGCGGTCGAGGTCGCGGCTGGCGTCGCCACCTTCGTCGCGGTGACGACCACCGGGGAAAGCGCCGCCGTGTCGGGTGACTGCGACTGGGCGTGCGCAGGGCGTGCGGCGAGGAGGACGGCGGCGAGCGGGAGCAAATGGACGGGAGAGAATCGCATCGTGGAGGCTCTGTTGAAGTCGGCCGCTCAGTCGCGGCGGCCACGGAGTGGAACGAGCGCCGGCGCGCCGACCGCCGGATCGCGAACGACGACGACGGGCCAGTCGTAGACGCGCTCGAGGACGTCGCCGCGCATGACCGTGGCGGGCGGTCCAGCGGCGGCGACTTTGCCCTGGTGGAGGAGCACGATCTCGTCGGCGAAGCGCGCGACGAGGTTCAGCTGATGGCTCACGAGGAGCACCGCCATCCCGCCGCGCGCCAACCCCGCGAGCAGCTCGAAGACGCTCATCTCGTGGGCGACGTCGAGGAAGGTCGTCGGCTCGTCGAGCACGAGCGACGTGGCGCGCTGGGCGAGCCCGCGCGCGATGCGGACGCGCTGCCATTCGCCGCCGGAGAGCTCCTCGCTGCTCCGCTCGACGAGCGCCTCCACACCCGCGGCGTGGATCGCCTCGTCGAC
>JABFXM010000406.1 GCA_013361745.1 Gemmatimonadaceae bacterium
CGCGCTGTCATCAACTTCCGGACTGTTTCCACTCCGACAGATCTGGCAGATCCAGGTCTCGACGGTAAGATCGCCCTCGTCACCGGCGCCGCGCGCGGGATCGGAGAAGGAATCGCGCGCGCATTCGTCGCCGAGGGGGCGACGGTGATCCTGTCGGACATTCGCGATGCGGCGGGCGAGCGTGTGGCGGCGTCGCTCGGCGACGCGGCGCGATGCGCCGCAACGCGGGGGCAGCGAGGGGACGCGGCTTGATCGTGAACATGTCGTCGCGCTCCGGGCTGGTCGGGATCCCCGGTGCGGCGGGGTACGCGGCGAGCAAGGCGGGCGTGCGCAACCACACGAAGACCGTCGCGTTATGGTGCGCGCAGGAGGGGCTGCAGATCCGCTGCAACTCGATGCATCCCACGGCGATCATGACGCCGATGCGGGAGTCGATGCTGGGGAGCGGGCCGGGGAGGGCGGAGCGTGACGCGGCGCTGGTGTACGCCGCTGCCGAGGTTCGAGCGGCTCGACGAGGCGACGGCAGGTGCCGCCTTTCTCGTGAGCGACGGGTTAGGGTAGCGATGGGCGACGAGCTTGTGATCGGCGGGGGCCAGTTGGAGGAAGTCGACCGGCGGCGACGGGGAAAGAAGAGCGAACGCCTAGGGGCGTCAGAGGACTTCCGACTAGACTCGCCTGCAAAACTTCACTGCATCTGGGCACTGGATATCGAGATACTCCGGCACGTTGCCGCGGGAGTACCACACAAATCGGTATTCGCTCTGATGGCTAAATCTGTCGGACTTCAGGAAGAACATCTCTGGGCCGCTGAATTGATTGAGGTTCTGTATCATAAGAGACAGGTCGATGCCCGCCGGCTGCGCCTGGTGCTCAACGAGTCCAGGGTTTGCATCCAACTTTACACGAAAGCTGCGATCGTCCTGGTAAATGCAGTGCCCTTCGATGCCGCCGCCGTAGAACGGCAGCGCCAATGAGACAGCGATTGCGAATCTCGCGGTATCGACGATCCAAATGCAACCGGTCCCGAAATCCCTCATCGCCTCGCGATTCGGTACGGTCGTGCCACAAAGCACGTATGCGTCATGTCCCCGCTGAGTGATGCTCATGAAGGTGCTGTCCCCATGCTCCCCGATAACAGTTGACCATCCCTCCTCTCGGTCGCCGCGCTGCTCGTCCTCGTGGCGATGGAAGCGCGCGAAGGAGCTGATGCGCAACTTACCCAACGAGAAGAAATCGTCGACGAACTGGGGTTCCATGTAGCGATAAACGTACGGCGTCTTTACAAGCCATTCATAGCCGCTCTGCAGCGCTAATCCGACGAGCGGCAGGGGCCGACGCATGTCCGACAGCGCTCCGGGACTTGTCATCTACCAAGAGAAATTTTGAGATAACCGAAAGAGTGCATCCGACTGCGATCGCGACCCTCACCTAGCAGTGGCTAGCGGCTTGTGGCAGAGATCGAAGGGATCTAATGATTACTCGCCAAGCTCGCCCCCGCCCCCTCCACCACCCCCGCCGCCGCATTGATCGCCGCCGCCAGCCTATCAACACTCTGATCGATCCCCCCGAACTGCTTCTGCTCGATCGCCTCCCTAACGGCCGGCAGCGTCTTCACCCCATACCCCGTGTAGAACCCCGGCGCATACAACTGATGCGTGAACCACGGCCGCCCCGGCAGCCCGCGCGCATCGGTAAGAGCCCGCTCCACCTTCAGCAACGCATCGTTCACCGCGTCCATCTGCGCCGCCGTGAGGCCTGACGATGCACCGATTCCGTCCGTCGCGCCAGACGCGGCCAGCGTCGCCGAAGCACCACCCGCCACCCCCGCCCTGCCTAACGCCCTCTCGTACGCCGCCGCCGCCCGCGCCAGCCTGTCCGTCGCGTTCTCGATCGGTGCGAAGTTGAGATAGGGCGGCACGGAGTCCCGCTTCGGCGCCACCTCCGGCTCCCGCGGGTCCGCCACCGCCGCGTACACCCCCTCGTCCAGCTCCCGCGCCGTCTCCTGCGCGCTCGCGCGCGAGTCGTCGAGCAGCTGCTTCACCTCGCCGGTGTACTTCCGTACGGTCTCCGCCAGGTTGCCGAACTCGAAGGGGATCACTTCCGCGTCGGCGAGCCGCATCACCGCCGTCCCCGCGGTCTGCGCCAGCGCCCGCCCGTACACGAACGACGTGTCGCTGAAGTGGGTGTACCAGTAGAAGTCGTCATAGATGCTGTGGTAGATCCCGCCGCGGTCCTCGCCGCCGAATCCGAGGTTCAGCGAGGGGATGCCGAGGTGCTGGATGAAGGGCGTGTAGTCCGATCCGCTCCCCATCGCGCCGATCCGCAGGTCGCGACGCGTCCGCGCCTCCTCACGCTCCTGCTTCGTCCCGTCGTGGATCGCCTGGAGCTGATCGCGCTTCCAGACGCTCACCTTCGACTCGGGATCCTCCACGTCGCGCGCGACGTCGTTGATGAAGCGCTCGAGGATGTGCGAGCCCTCCATGTCGAGGAAGCCGCGGCCGTTCGTGTCGCTGTTCAGGTACGCGACGGCCTTCGTCCGCAGCTCGTCGGCGTGCGTCTCCGCCCACTCGGTACTTCCCAACAGGCCGGGCTCCTCGCCGTCCCAGGCTGCGTACACGATCGTGCGGCGCGGCTTCCACCCCTGCTTCGCGATCGCGCCTAACGCGCGCGCCTCCTCCAGTTCCGCCACCAGCCCGCTGATGGGATCCTCGGCGCCGTTCACCCACGCATCGTGGTGGTTGCCGCGGATCACCCACTGGTCGGGCTCGACGCTGCCCTTCAGCGTCGCGATGACGTCATAGATCGGACGGGTCTTCCAGTCGGACTTCACCTTCAGGTGCACCCGCGCCGGGCCGGGGCCGAGCTTGTACGTCAGCGGGAGTCCGCCGCGCCAGCGCGCCGGCACCTCACGCCCGCCGAGCGCCTCGAGCAATGGACGCGCGTCGGCGTAGGAGATCGGCAGCACGGGGATCTTCGTCAGCGTCTGGATCTGGCCGACGGCGAGCTTCTTCGCCCCCGGCACCGCGCCGATGCCGGGCGTCGCGGGATCGCCGGGATAGAGCGGCATGTCCTGCACGCTCCCGCGCTGCACCCCCTGCGGCGGCCGCATCGGGCCGACGGGGAAGGTGTCGCCCACCGCATAGCCGTCGTTCGCGGGATCGGAGTAGATCAGACAGCCTAACGCTCCATGCTCGGCCGCCACCTTGGGCTTGATCCCGCGCCAGGTCTGCCCGTAGCGCGCTATTACAATCGCACCCTTCACCGAGACGCCCGCCTTCTCGAGCTCCTCGTAGTCCGCCGGCGCGCCGTAGTTGACGTAGACGAGCGGGGCGGTGACGTCGCCGTCCGCCGAGTAGGCGTTGTACGTCGGCAGCTGCTCGGCCCTCTGCCCCGACGTCGGATCGACGCTCACCGTCGGCTCCTGGAGCTTCGCCGTGTAGCGCGTCGGCGCCACGAGCTCGACGACGCGCTCGAGCGGCGTCGGGAAGAGGACGTCGAAGCGCTCGATGTGCGCGTCCCATCCATAGGACTTGAAGCGCGCGAGGATCCACTGCGCGTTCGCGCTGTCGTACGGCGACCCGACGTGATGCGGCCGCGCCGCGAGATGGCGCATCGCCTCGCGCATGCTGTCGGGCGCGGGGACCGCCTTGAACTTCGCCTCCCAGTCGAGCTCCACGCGCGAGGATGCGGGCGTGAAGCCGCGCAGGTCGGTGCTGTCGGCGGGCGTCGCGGCGAGGAGAGCGAGAAGGGCGAACGGATATGCGAGCGTGCGCAGTGACACTGGGCGTCCCGGGCTGGGGTGGATCGCGTGGGTGAGCGCTGGATTCTGCGCAGGGGGCCCGGGTGCGTCAAATGCCTTGCGAGCAGGCGGCGTCGCGGGGGGG
>JABFXM010000190.1 GCA_013361745.1 Gemmatimonadaceae bacterium
GGCAAACGTCGATCCGTGGAAGGCCCTGGAGAAGGAGCGCGGCGTCGTCGTGCGGATGGCGCGCGCCGACGAGAAGGCGGGCGTCGTCGATCTCGACGATCTGGAGCGGCTGATCGGCCCGCGCACGAAGCTCGTCGCCGTCGGCGCCGCCTCGAACGCGCTCGGCACGATCACCGACGTCGCGCGCGTCTGCGCGATGGCGCGCGCGGCGGGCGCGTTGAGCTTCGTCGACGCGGTCCACTACGCGCCGCACATGCTGGTGGACGTGCGCGCGATCGGGTGCGACTTCCTCGCCTGCTCCGCGTACAAGTTCTACGGCCCGCACGTCGGTGTGCTGTACGGACGTGAGGATCTCATCGCGTCGCTCGACGTTCCGAAGCTCGTGCCATCGCCCGACACCGCGCCCGAGCGGATGGAGACGGGGACGCAGAGCCACGAATCGATGGCCGGGGCCGCCGCCGCGGTCGACTTCCTCGCGAGCCTCGCCAACGGTCCGTCGCGTCGCGCGCGGCTCGAGCGCGCCTACGCCGGGTTCCACGCCCGGAAGCGCGAGCTCTTCGCCCTGCTCTGGAACGGGCTCGGCGCGATCCGCGGGGTGACGCGCTACGGCACGCCGCCCGAAGCGGTCCGCACCCCGACCGCCGCGTTCACCGTGCAGGGGATGGACTCCGAGGGCGTCGTGCGCGCGCTCGCCGAGCGCGGCGTCTTCGCCTCGCACGGCGACTTCTATGCGTCGACGATCGTGCAGAAGCTGGGTCTCGCCGAGCAAGGCCTAGTCCGCGCCGGGTGCGCGATCTACACCACGCCCGACGAGATCGACCGGTTGCTCGAAGGAGTGGCTGCCGTCGCGCGTTAGGCGCCGCTGGTCGCGTCGGGACTCCTCACGCACTGGCGGATCGCGCGGTTGTCAGGCAGAACGGCGCAAGAAAGGCGGAAGCATCACGGAAGTACTGCTTTCACGGCGATCATCCCGATCGTACGAGCTCAGAAGTTCGCTGGGGCACGCGGGGCGAGATGATCTCGCCCCACATGCCCCAACGAAGAACGCGGCTCGTGCCCGTGGAATCTCCCGCCCTTCTTCCGCTCTTCTCGGTGACTTCCTCCCGATCCGCGCGATCTCACCACGGGCACAGGCCCCAACGCGACCCGTGCCAGACCCCGACGAACGGGACCTCGCTCAGCGCGGCTTCTTCGCGCTGTCCGCCGGCGCGGCGACCTTGACCTTCTCGACCACCGAATCCGCGGCCGCCTTCGGCGTCGAGTTGGCGACCGCGGGAGTGGCAGTGCCGTTAGGCGGGTATGGCTTCTTCCGCGTCACCAGCGTCTTCTCGAGCGCGGGAACGAAGATGTCGTACTTCGAGCCCGGGCTCCAGAGCACCCAGCCGTCGTAGCCCGCGGCGTAGATGCCGCGCTTCTGCGCCTCGATCTCCGCCGGACCGTAGGCCGGCGCGCCGAGGGTGAACGCCTGCACCCAGGGACGGACGTGCTCGGGCTTCGCGATCTTCAGCGCGAGGTCGCGGTCGTGTGCCTTCGAGATCGCGATGCGCTGGATCGCCTCCGGCTCGGCGTTCGGCCGCGCGAGCCCGAACGAGCCGCGCGGATAGTGCGACGGATACGTCATCGGCAGCACGACGTCCGCCACCGGCGAGATCTTTTCCCACTCCTGCCCGATCTCGAGCGGGCCGCGCACCGTCGTCACCAGGCCGAAGATGTCCGCTGTGCAGCGCGCGCCTGCCGCGTTGATGCGCTTGCACGCCGCGCCGAGGAAGTCCGCGAGCGCCTGCGGCTTCGACACCCCCTTCGCGTCGGGGAAGACCTGCTGCGGCAGGCTCGGATACGGCTCGGGGAAGCGGACGTAGTCGAACTGGATCTCGTCGAAGCCCATCCGCGCCAGCTCCTCGGCGACGCGGATGTTGTACTCGCGGATCATCGGATCGTACGGATCGACCCAGGTCAGCCCCTGCTTGTCGTGCCACGCCGAGCCGTCCGTCTTGCGGATGGTGTGCTGCGGATTCACGCGCGCCGCGACCGAATCCTTGAAGGTGACCATCCGCGCGATCGCGACGAGCCCGTGCGCGTGCAGCGTGTCGATGACGGCCGGAAGATCCGGGATCGTTCCGCTGTGCCCGGCGTTCTTCGCGACCGAGCTGTCGCGCGAGATGAAGTTCAGCCCGAACTCGTCCTTGAGGTCGAGCACGAGGCCGTTGACCTCCGTCGCGTCGGCGATGTCGATCAGGTGATGCATCTTCTTGCGGCTCTGCGTCGCCCAGCGGTTGACGTAGAGTGCCCGCACCGTCGCTGGCGCGTCCTTCAGGTGGGAGCCGTCGACCAACGCCGTCGCCGGCGCATTCGCGGACTCACGCGGCGTCGCGGTGGACGCGGGCGTCGCCGCGACCTTGGCGACGCTGTCGCTCGTTTCGCCGTTGGCGGTCGCGGTGTGTTTGGCCTCGCCGCCGGCGCACGCCGCGACGACGAGAAGGAAGGAAGGGGTCCAGCGCATGGATCGCATCACTCGAGTAGGGAGATTCGGGGCGCGAAAGTTATCGCCCCCGGGGACGATCGTGCAGCGCCCCGGACACGCGCTCGCGCGCCGCCTTTCTGTATATTGATCGCCGATGTCCTTCCGTCGTCGTGCACTCGTCCTCGCCCTGGGGCTCGCCGCCTGTCACCCAGGCGAGCGCGACCGCGCCCCGCAGGGACCGCTCCCGCCGGAGGCCGAGTTCCTCGTCGCCGCCGGCGACAGCACCTTCTGGGTCCGCACGACCGCGGACGGGATCCGCCTGCGTGGATCCTCGCTGATGCTCGCCCGCTTCGGCGGCGACTTCTACGAGGTCTACACCGCCGACGACGATCGTTCCTTCTACGACGCGCTCTTCGTCGGGCAGCGGGTGTACCGGCGCGATCTCGTCTCGGGGGACTCGGTGCTCGTCTACCGCGACAGCATCGTCCCCGCGGCGGAGCATCGCTGGGCGCGGCTGCACCCGGACGAAGCGCCGCTGCTCCCCGACGAGGAGGCGAGCGATCACCCCTCGGCGAGCGCGACAGCGGAGGTGGACCTGTTGGACGTTCACGACGCCTTCCTGTCGGTGGAGCATCGGACCGACATCGACGTTGGCGGCGTCCGGCACCTGCATCGTACCGTCCGCCGCGTAGTGAACCTGCGCGAACGGCGCGACGCGACGGTGAGCGACGTGTTCGGCGATGCAGCGGGCGCGAAGATCCTGCGCGATGCACGCGCGCTCCTCGCGCAGGCGCGCGATTCGATCCGTGACGAGCGCGATCCGCGCACGGAGACCGCGCGCGAGGCCGCGGCGGACCTCATCTTCGATCCCCGCAGCTTCTCGCTCGGCGATCGCGATGGCGCTCCCTCGGTGACCTTCGTCGTCCCGGAGACGGGCGATCTGGCGACGGGTGCGACGCTGCCGCTCGCGCCGATCAGGACCGCCGCACCTGCGTGGTGGCCGGCGGTCGCGTCCACCCTTCCTGCGACGCGCGACTCGGCGGAGGATGCGTGGCGCGGGAAGGGCTACGTCGTGCGAGCGCGCTACGACACGACGGGCGACCAGGCGGCACTCGTCATCGCCGACGGCGCCGGACGCGAATGGCCGCTCGGAAAGGTGCCGGCGCCCGTGCGGCACCTGCTCTGGCTGGACGCCCCGGCGATCGACTCGACGCAGCGTGCCGCGCTCGAGCGCGCCTTCGACGACGCCGTGCTCTACGACGACCAGGCGCGCGTCGCCTCCTCACGCCGGATGAACGGGACGCGACTCGCGGCGCTGCGCCGCCGCCCGCGCGGCGTGCGCATCGTCCCCGTGAGCCGCGTACGACCCCGCGCCCTTCGGGCGCGCAGACGACACATCCCGACATGAATCCCCA
>JABFXM010000028.1 GCA_013361745.1 Gemmatimonadaceae bacterium
ACCGCCGCGGTGGAGGAGGTTCGCCGGCTCTCGGTGGACCGGTACGCGGCCGCGATCAGCCGGGCCGAGACCGGCCTTCCGACGCTGGCGACCGGTGCGGACAGCGCGCGAGTGCTGTACTATCAGGCGTTCTCGTACGTCCAGCAGGACGACATGGCCGCCGCATGTCGAGCCGCGCGCCGGATCCGGGGAGCCGGACCCCCGGATGTGAGTTCCCTGATTGCCCAGCTCAAGGCGAACTGCCCGTGAGTCGCTGGACTTCCCTTCACCGCTACGCATGACGGCCCCACGATCGCCTGACGGCGGCGTCCTCGTCCACGTCTTCGCCCGGACCGATGTCGGGCGCACCCGCGAGCACAACGAGGACGCGTTTCTCGTCGCCGACCTCGCGTCTGGCAACGCCGCCCTCGACGACAGGCTCGAGCGGCACATCGCGTCGGACCGCGGTAGCCTGTTCATGGTCGCCGACGGGATGGGCGGCGCCGCCGCCGGCGAGATCGCGAGCGCGATGGCCGTGCAGACGGTGCTCGAGGAGCTGCAGGCACGCTGGGTCGCCAACGACCGCAAGGACCCGGAGAGCTTCGCCACCGCGCTGAAGGTCGCGACCGACGTCGCCAATGCGCGCATCCACAAGATGGCGGCGGAGCAGCCGGAGTATCGCGGCATGGGCACCACGGCGACGATCGCCGGCCTCCTCGGCGACACGCTCTACGTCGCCCAGGTCGGAGACTCGCGCGCCTACCTGATCCGCGATGGCAAGGCCCGGCAGATCACGAAGGACCAGTCGCTGATGCAGCGGCTCATCGACGCGGGCGAGATCACCGAGGAGGAGGCCGAGCACAGCGAGCGGCGCAACATCATCCTCCAGGCGCTCGGACCGGAGCCGTCGATCCGTACCGAGATCACCCATCAGCAGGTGCGTCGCGGCGACACGCTCGTGCTCTGCAGCGACGGCCTCTCGGGGCTCGTCCGCCCCGACGAGATCGCGCGCATCGTGAGCGACGAGCGCGACCTGAAGATGGCGTGCAAGCGGCTCATCGATCGCGCGAACCAGAACGGGGGCCCGGACAACATCACCGTCGTCGTCGCGCGCTTCGACGGCGAGGCCCTCTCCAGCGCGAGCGAGGGCGACTCGGTAGGCCACCAGGTGTACGCGATCCCGGGCGACGTGACACCGACCATCCCGATGGAGCCGTTCCGGCGCCACACCGGCACGCCGCCGGCGGGTGAGCTGAACGCGGGCGAGCCGGCGGCGATCCGCACCGCTCACCATGGGCCGCGACGGGTGTTCGTGCTGCTGCTCGTCATCGCGCTCGTCGCCGCGGCGGCGTGGTACCTCTTCGAGCACCTCACCATCACCAGGTGAACCCGCGTCTCACGATCCTGACGGGGGCGCTCGCGGGTCGGACGCACCCCGTCGGGACGTCGCGGATCACGCTCGGTCGCGACGCGAGCTGTGCGGTCCGGTTCGATCCGCAGGGCGACGTCGAGGTCTCGGCGCGCCACGCCGAGATCCGCATCGAGGACGGGCGGGCGATCATCCGCGACGCGAACAGCACCAACGGCACCTACGTCAACGACCGTCGCATCAGCGGCGAGCGGCAGCTGGACGACGGGGATGAGATCCGCCTGGGCGCCAACGGCCCGAGGCTCCGCTTCGAGACCGGAGAGCGCGCCGCGCGCGCGGGTGAGAAGGGCGAGCGGATGGCGGTCGCCGTGCGACAGCAGACACGGGGGCTGCGGATCGCCGTCGCGGCGCTGGTCGCCCTCGCGATCGGCGGGGTGACCGCGGTCGCGTTGTCCGGCCATCGCGCCGAACCGGCTCCCGCGCCGAAGCTCGACACGGCCCGCATGCCGACCACCGCGGCGGGGACGATGAGCTACGAGGCGATCGCCCGCGCAAACGGTCCGGCGGTGGTCATGATCGCCGTCGAGATGCCCGACGGGCACAACTACTCGGGAACCGGATTCGGGGTCGGCGCCGACGGCTCGGTCGTCACGAACCGCCATCTCGTGCAGGGGGAACGCGGCGAGGTTGCGCGACGGATCGCGGTGATCTACGCGGACACGCGCGACTGGCTCCCCGCGCGCATCGAGCGCATCGCCGGAGACGCCGACCTCGCGCTGCTCCACGTCGACGCACCCGGGAGGTACCCCGTCGTCCGCTGGATCGCCGCGACAGCCCCCGCCGTCGGTGCTCCGGTCGCGGTCATCGGCTACCCGCTCGGGGTGTCGAGCCCGATGGAGGGCTCGGGCACCGCGGTCACGGCCCGCGCGAGCCTCGGGGCCGGTACGGTCGCGAAGTCGATCCCCACGACACTGCAGATCGACGCGTTCGCGATCGAGGGCTCGAGCGGGAGCCCGGTGTTCGGCGCGGACGGCGCGGTAGTCGGCGTGGTCTACGGAGGTGCCGCGGAGTCGGCGGGCCGGATGGTCTACGCCGTTCCGGCGGCGGCGGTCCAGGCCATGCTCCGGCCGTAACAGGCGGAGCACCACGCTGGTGCTCCCGTGCTCCGGCGGGAGCACGGCGCTGGGAAGGCTACGCCGTCACCCGCTCGGCCAGGGTGCCGCGCCGGCGCGCGAGCCAGCGGGCCACGGCCTCCTGCATCGCTCGCTCGCCGCCCCAGGCGGTGACGACCGTCTGGGCCACGACCGGCGCGGCGAGCCGCGGATGCCCGAACTGGAGCACGACCGCTCGCCGGCCCTCACGCTCGGCCTCCGCCACCGCTTCGTTCACGGCCGCGATCGTCTGCGGGTCGTAGCCCGCGCGCCCCTTCCCGCCAAGGACGTCGCCGAAGAGCGCGACGAGGCGCGCCGCGCCGGCAGCGAGAGGCCCCGGATCGCGGACGCCGAACCCAGCCGCGCGGAGCGATGCGGCCAACACATCGCGCGATGGCGCGCCGATGGTGTCGCTATCGTCGTCGACGACGCACAGCTCGACAGTGGCTCCCAAGCCCGCCACTTCCCCGCGAATCGCGGAGATGACGCGCTCGGCGAGGTCGTTTCCGGACGCGACGTCGAAGGTGGATGCGCGGCGCCAATCGCTCGGCGGCGCGGCCCACTGCGCCCACTTCAGGCGCCGGCGCTGGGACCGGAGCAGGAGCTCGCTGTCGAGGGTCCCGTCGGCCACGGCCTCGTTGAGCGCCGCGACCGTCGCGTCGACGTCGGTCGGCATGAGCACGAGGTCGCAGCCGGCGAAGAGCGCTGCCACGGCGGCGTCGGTCTCCGAGGAATGGCTGGTGAGCGCGCGCATGTTCAGCGCGTCGGTCACGACGAGGCCGTCGAAGCCCAGTCGCTCGCGCAGGAGCACGCGGACGATCGCCATCGACAGCGTCGCGGGAGGCCCCGCGGGATCGAGCTTCGGGAAGGCGACGTGCGCCGTCATCACCGAGGCGACCCCCGCCTTGATCGCGGCGCGGAAGGGCACGAGGTCGCGCTCCATCAGCTCGTGGCGCGTGACGCGCACCGAGGGTCGCTCGAGATGCGAGTCCGTGAGCGTGCGGCCATGCCCGGGGAAATGCTTGGCGCAGGCGAGCACGCCCTCCTGCTGGCAGGCCTCGATCCACGCGGAGCCGAGCTTCGCGACGACCGCCGGATCGTTACCGAGGCTTCGCGATCCGACGATCGGGTTGGCGGGATCGACGTCGAGGTCGAGCACGGGCGCGAGCGCCCAGGTGACACCGAGCGTGCGCGCCTCGCGCGCCGTCAGCCGCGCCGCCTTGCGGATGGCGTCGGGATCGCCGAGCGCGGCGAGCGCCGCGAGGGGAGGAAGGCCCGTCGCCCCGCCAAAGGCCTGTCCCGCGCCGCGCTCCATGTCGGCCGCGATGAGCAGCGGGTGCTTCGCGCGCGAGCGCAGCTCCTTGGTGAGC
>JABFXM010000549.1 GCA_013361745.1 Gemmatimonadaceae bacterium
GGGCGCGGCGGCGGCGCTGGTCGCGGCGTCGGAGCGTCCGTGGATCGTACGCGCGGTGGTATCGCGCGGCGGCCGCCCGGATCTCGCGCGCGACTCGCTTCCGGACGTCGAGGCGCCGACGCTGCTCGTCGTCGGGAGCGAGGACCTGGCGGTGATCGACTTCAACCGCGACGCGCTGTCGAAGCTCCGCTGCCTGCGGCGACTGCGGATCGTGCACGGAGCGGGTCATCTGTTCGAGGAGCCGGGCGCGATGGCCGCGGTCTCCGCGCTCGCCCGCGAGTGGTTCGAGACCTATCTGGTGGGAACGATCGGCAGCGCCGGGTAGCGTAGAAGAACAAGGCCCTGCGGATGGGGCATCGGTATCGCCCGGCGAAGGACGGCCTTTTCGTCGGCTTCGAGCGCAAAGGCTGACATGACTCGCCCGACTGGAGTGGGCGGATCGTCGGACAGACGGCAGCGGGATGCGCGGACAGGTTGCAGGCGCGTCCCGCTGCTCGGACGCTCCCGCACCCACGTCCGGAGGCACCGATGAACACCGCCCACCTTCATCTGCTGGTGAATCACGTACCGGTGCTCGGCACGCTGCTCGCGCTCGCGCTGCTCGCCTGGCCGGTCGCGCGGAGGCAGCCGTCGAGAGCGAAGGACGCCATGGGACTCCTCGTGATCCTTGGGATCGTCGCCGTCGGCGTGTACCTCACCGGCGGCGCGGCGGAGGACGCGGTGGAGAATCTGCCCGTCGTCTCGGAAGGCCTGATCGAAGCGCACGAGGAGGCTGCGCTCGCGGCGACGATCGCGCTCGGCGTGCTCGGGTTGATGTCGCTCGTCGCGCTCTGGCGGTACAGGACACGGCCGCTGCCGCGCTGGGTGCCGCTCGCCGGGCTCACCGGCGTCGCGATCGTCGCCGGCATGATGGCATGGACCGCTAACATCGGCGGACAGATCCGCCACAGCGAGATCCGCGGCGGCGCGAGCGCGCTGCCGACCCAGGAAGCGTCTACGGAGTCGTCCAGAGAGCGGTGAGATCGCCGTCGCCGAGCACTGCACGCGCGGCCTGCTCGGCGGCGGCCATCGCCTGACGATGCCCTCCGCCGCCGCCGCTGACGCGTCGGACGCCGAGATCGGCGCGCTCGCGCAGCGAGGGAAGCCCGGGGAGGGCGAGCACGTTCATCGGTGCGGCGATCCCCTTCACCAGCTCGCCGATCGCAGCGCGGTCACGCACCATGATCGGGAAGATGCAGCGCGCGCCCGCGGCGACGTACGCGGCGGCGCGCTCGAGGGTGAGATCGACGCGCGCCTCGGGCGGCCCGACCTCCCGCACGAAGACGTCGACGCGGGCGTTGATCACCACGTCGGGGACCCCTGCCCTGTCGCATGCCGCACGCGCCGCGCGCAGCCGCTCGACCTGTTCCGACAACTGGCGCAGCGGTGCTTTCCGATCGCGGCGCTGCGCCGCGGTGTAGCCGTCCTCGATGTTGAAGCCGACGACGCCCGACTCCAGCGCGAGTCGCACCGTCTCGGCGACGTCGTCGGGGGTCGCGCCGTAGCCGGCCTCGAGGTCCGCCGTGACCGGAAGCTTCGTCGCCGACGCGATGCGCGCGACGGCGGCGATCATCTCCGGCCGCGGCATCAGCTCGCCGTCCTCGTAGCCGAGCGCGCGGGCGACCGCCGCGCTCGTCGTCCCGATGCAGCGCGCGCCGGCACGCTCCGCGATCTTCGCGCTGAACACGTCCCAGACGTTCAGCACCACGAGCGGAGTCGCGCCGTGGTGCAGACGCTCGAGCTCCGTCGCCGCGTCGGGGCGAACGGTCACGCGACGCCGGAGCCGGGCGCGGACTGCCACGCGGCTGTGCGCTCGTGCGTGCGCCGCCACTCGATCGCTGCTTCCTCTCCCCACTCGGCGTCGGCGATGCGCGAGAGCCAGCGTCGACACTCGACGGCGTCGGGCCGCGCCGCGGGCGAGTTGGCGAGGCAGGCGATCACGAGGTGATCGAGCGGCTGCGGCACCGGGAGGGTCCTCCGCCGAGCACGAAGGCGACGGTAAAGTCCACCTCGTACCATGGGACACGGCCGCACGCCAGCAGTCGGGACGCATCGCGGAGAAGGTCGTTCGGGAGACCACGCGGGCGCGCGGTGGACCATTGCGGGGCTCGTCGGTGCCCCGGGAGCGGGACGGATCAGCGCCGGCGTCGACATGCCTGAGAATGGTGCGCCCGGGCGGACGACGCCAGAGTGGATCATCTTGCACCGCTTACCGCTGCGTGCGCATCGGCGCAGCTTTCACCGCGCCGGCGCAATCGCGCGTCGACGCGCCGTTCGCCGAGGAGATGTATCCGTGATCCGAGCTGGTACGATCGTTCCGATCGCTGTCGCGCTGCTCGCGCTTCCGGCCCGCGCGCAGCTCACGATCCGCGTTGCGCAGCTTCCCGCGACGACACCGTCGGGTGCGACGATCCACGTCGCCGGGAGCTTCAACGGCTGGGACCCGGCCGCGCCTCGCTTCGCGCTCGCGCCCACACCGGGCGGCGGGTATGCGCTGACGCTACCCGATTCGGTGCGCGGCGCGATCGAGTTCAAGTTGACGCTCGGCTCGTGGGATCGGGTGGAGACGAATGCGACCGGCGGCGACGTGCCTAACCGTTCCGTCACTGTTCCCGCCACGGGCGCGGACACCATCGACGTTGCCGTCGCCGGCTGGCGGGACGGCACGCCACGCGTGGCGCGTGCGCACACCGCCTCACGCTCGGTCGCTATCGTGAGCGACAGCTTCGCGATCCCGCAGCTCGGCAGGACGCGCCGCGTATGGGTCTATCTCCCGTCCGGCTACGCGACGTCGGGGAAGCGCTATCCCGTGCTCTACATGGCGGACGGCCAGAACGTCTTCGACGACGCGACGAGCTTCTCCGGCGAATGGAGAGTGGACGAGGCGCTCGACTCCCTCGCGTCGCAAGTCGACCGCGGCGTGATCGTCGTCGCGGTGGATCATGGCGGCGCGCACCGCCTCGACGAGTACGATCCGTGGAAGGCGACGAACCCGAAGTACGGCGGCGGCGAGGGTGAGGCGTACACGCGCTTTCTCGTCGAGACGCTCAAGCCCTACATCGACGCGCATTACCGCACGCGTCCCGAGCGCGCGAGCACCGCGATCGCGGGATCGAGCATGGGCGGGTTGATCTCACTCTACGCCGCGCTCACTCGCCCGCGAGTGTTCGGGCGCGCCGGGGTGTTCTCGTGCGCGTGCTGGATCGCGCGCGACTCGCTGTACGCGCTGGCGAGGCGGTTCCGCGCGCCACGCGGCGAGGCGCCGCAGCTCTACTTCGTCGTCGGAGGTCAGGAAACGGCCGATCGCGAGCCGGTGCGCGATCAGGACGCGATCGTCGGACTGTTGCGCGCGGGCGGATTCCCCGCGGACTCGATTCGTGCGCTCGTGCGCGAGGATGGGAAGCACGCCGAATGGTTCTGGCGGCGCGAGTTTCCGGCGGCATACGAGTGGATGTTCAGCGTGCCGCAGCGCGCGCGGCGCGCGAGTCCGCCCGGACGATGAAGGCGCCGCAGTCGGGATCCTTCGCGCCGACGTGCATCGCGCTCGCCTCTCGCATCGCGCGATACTCCGGCGGTACTTCCGCCTGGGCGTTCGGAAACTGGTTGTCGGTCGCGGCGAAGCTCGAGTCCGCACCGGCGAGGTCGCAGGCCAGCGCCCGCGTCGCACCGAGCTCGTAGCCGAGGCGCACCGACGGACGGAGCCTGTACGCGCGCTCGAAGTGACGGATGGCGACCTTGAAATCGGCCTTCGACCGGTACGTGAAGCCGAGCATCGCCTCGACCCACGGGTCGTCGTG
>JABFXM010000576.1 GCA_013361745.1 Gemmatimonadaceae bacterium
CAGCAGCACGAGCAGAAGCGCGAGAGGCAGCCACCGTGGCGCGGCGATCCAGCGTCCATCGCCGAGTCCGAGCGCCGCCACGGCGAGCATCGCGAGCGCCAGCGCGACACCGGCGAGCGACGCCGCGACGACGATGACGCGCCGCGTCGCGTTCCCTTCGGCGCGGACGACCGTCTCGACGCTCATCGCGACGCGGTCCGCGCGGCGCCGGGATCGGGACGGCTCGTCACGGCGTAGACGAAGAGGTTCACTCCCATCCGCAGCGCGGCCTCGTGAAGCGCCGGAGGATCGTTGTAGGTCGCGGGATCCTCCCACCCGTTCCCGAGGTCGCTCTCGTAGCTGTAGTACAGCACGAGCCGGTCGCCGACGAAGATCCCGAGCCCGCGCGCCGGCTTCCCATCGTGCTCGTGGATCTTCGGGATGCCGTCAGGCATCTCGTACACGATGTGGTAGATCGGGTGCGACCGCGGGACGTCCACCAGCTCACGGTCGGGGAAGATCTTCTTCACCGCCTCGCGGAAGCTCGCGTCGAGCCCGTAGTTGTCGTCCACGTGGAGGAAGCCGCCGCCGATCAGGTACGCCCGAATCCGCGCCGCCTCCGCGTCCGAGAAGCGGATCGTGCCGTGCCCTGTCGCGTGGATGAACGGATAGTCGAAGAGCCGGTCGTCGAGCGGGGTGACGCGTGCCTCCTCGCGCGCGACCTTGAGCGTCGTTCGCTCGGCGATCGCCTGCAGCAGGTTGGGAAGGCTCGACGGGTTCGCGTACCAGTCGCCGCCGCCGTCGTACTGCAGGCGGGCGATGGTCAAGGTCGGCGCCGGCGCCGCGACGAGCGAGGCGGCCGCGACGACCGCGAGCGTCTTCAGCAGCATCACGACTCGTGCGCCAGGCGGTAGGCGAGATTGCGCGGCGCCCCGAGCTCGTCCATCAACGTGGCGACGATGTCGCGCGCCGACGCGCCCGACGCGCGGAGCTCGCGCGCCCGATCGCGCAGCGTCTCCTCGGTCGGCGCTGTCTCGGGCGTCCCCTCGACGATGATCACGACTTCCCCCCGCGGCGGCACATTCTCGTAGTACCTCGCGAGCTCCGCGACCGTTCCCCGCGTGAGCTCCTCGTATTGCTTCGTAAGCTCCCGTCCTACCGCCGCGCGTCGATCGGCCAGTCCGGATTCCGTCAGCTCCGCGAGCGTGTCGGCGAGGCGGTTCGGCGATTCGTAGAGCACGGCCGTGTGCGGCAGCCGGCGCAGCTCGGCGATCGCGCGCTCGCGCTCCTTCCCCTTCCGCTCGAGAAAGCCGAAGAAGGTGAAGCGATCCGCGGGGAGCCCCGCGCCGACGAGCGCCGCCAGCAGCGCCGACGCCCCCGGGATCGGCACGATGCGGACCCCGGCCGCGATCGCCGCCGAGACGAGCCGTGCGCCCGGGTCCGAGAGCAGGGGCGTTCCGGCGTCGGTGATGATCGCCATCGACTCGCCGCGCTGCAGCCGCGCGACGAGCGGGGGTGTCGCCTTCGCCTCGTTGTGCTCGTGGTAGGCGAGCAGCGACGTCGTGATCTCGAAGTGATCGAGCAGCTTGCGGGAGTGGCGCGTGTCCTCGGCGAGGATCACGGCGACGGTGCGCAGCGTCTCGATCGCGCGCAGCGTCATGTCGCCGAGGTTGCCGATCGGCGTGCTCACGACATAGAGCACTCCGCCCGTTCCCGGCGATGCGCTCACATCTGCCAGGGGAGCCGGTCGAAGAGTCCCGCGCTCTGGAACATGTGCCGCCGCTCGTGCGTCAGCTGGCGCAGGAGCTTCTCCGGGCCGCCGTCCATGTCCGCCGCCGCCCACAGCACCTCCGTGATCCACGCGCCTACCGCGTCCGTCAGCTCGTCGATCCCCGCCACCGGGTCGTGGACGAGGCGATCCATCGCCGTGAAGGCGCTGAGCGGCGCATGCGTCGCAACGAGCGATTGCCGGGCCAGCTCGGCGATGACGGGCGCGCTCTCCTTGCCGAGGTGAACCAGCTCGCGCACGAGCCCGTTCACCAGCTCGCGGTAGGCGAGGATCAGCGCCGGCGGCGCCTGACGCGGCACCGGAGGGGGAACGGGGAATCGTCGCACCCCCATGCGCGCGGTGCGCGTGTCGGGATGGAAGAGGGCCTCGATCTTCTCGTCGAGCTCACCGAAATGCACGCTCGAGCAGAAGGCACGCTCCACGAGCCCGTCGCGAAGGATCAGATAGTTGATGTTTCCGTCGAGGGTGATCTCCACCGTGCCGTCGAAGGTCATCGCGAGCAGAAACGGGAAGAGCTGGTCGGGGTCGAGCGGGTTGAGCTCCTCGGGCCAGGGCTCCTCACCGACGACGTGCGAGTAATGCATGCACGCGAGCTGCTCGTCGTCCGCCTCGTGGAAGCAGATCTCCCCGTACTCCGGCTCCGGCGGGACCTTCTCCAGCGCGTCGGCGATCGGGATCACCATCGCCCCCTGCGGGTCGAGCGTCGTCGCGTTCACCAGCTCGCCCTCCTGCAGGTAGAGGAGCACCAGCTCGTCCGGGAGCCAGATGGCGACGTAGCCGAAGACGCGCGCCGCCCGCTCACGCTTCGCGTCGGTGAGCAGGTTCTGGAGGTGGACGTACGCGAGCTTCGTCCGCGGCAAGAAGACCCGCTCGTGCGGGAACCGCAGACCGGACAGACTCTGGGGCATCCGGTTGGTGAGGGGATAAACGAACGGGCCCGGAGCGGCGGCTGCCACTCCGGGCCCAACAAGATGGGACGGCTCCATCGGTCCCGCAACAGGTCGCGCTCGCTCGACGCGACCCTCGCGTCGCGAGCTTACGCCGCGTGCTGCTTGAACTTGGCCTCGATGTTCGCCTTCGGCTGCGCGCCGATGATCTGGTCGACGACCTTGCCGCCCTTGAAGAAGAGCAGCATCGGGATCGAGCGCACGTTGAAGCGCATCGCCGACTGCTGGTTGGCGTCGACGTCGAGCTTCGTCACCTTGACCTTCCCCTGGTACTCCTGCGCCAGCTGCTCGAGCGAGGGCGCGATCATGCGGCAGGGGCCGCACCAGGTCGCCCAGAAGTCCACCACGACGAGGCCTTCCTGCTTCTCGACCTCCGTCTCGAAGTTCGCGTCCGTCACCGCCATCGCGTTCGCCATCGTTCTCCTCTGCCCGCCTCTCGCGAGCCGATTAAGTTCTCAGCGCCCCACTGACTTTTTTCTGGAGCGAAGCTCATGCCGGATACGCCACGCCGCGGGACCCGGATCGCCCACATCGGGATCGCGGTCGAGTCGCTGCGGTCGCTGCTTCCCCTCTACCGCGATGTGCTCGGGATGCCCGAAGTCCCCCTCGACGATGCGGACGGAGCCCGGATCGCCGGGCTCGCCGCCGGCGAGTCGCTCGTCGAGCTTCTCGAGGCGGCATCGCCCGAATCACCGATCGGCAAATTCATCGCCAGACGGGGACCCGGGATTCATCATGTCTGCTTCGCCGTGGACGACCTCGACGACGCGCTCGACCGTTGCCGGACCGCGGGCCTCCGTCTCATCGACGAGAAGCCGCGCATCGGCGCAGAGGGGAAACGTATCGCTTTTCTCCACCCCAGCGCCACCGGCGGCGTGCTGGTCGAGCTGTCCGATCCTTAATGCGGATCGGGGCTGTGGAGTTCCGTCAGGGGCGGGCGGCGGGGCCGCCGCCGACGCAGAGATCGGTCAGCGGCTCGAGCGCGACCTGCTCGACGTAGTAGCGCGCCGCGGGGCCCTGGACCGTCGTGAAAGTCGTCGTCCGCACGAGCGGGCCGCGCTGCAGCTCGACGTTGAAGCTCCGCCGCCCTTCGGGGAC
>JABFXM010000262.1 GCA_013361745.1 Gemmatimonadaceae bacterium
ATCCGCCTCGTGTCGAGGCATCGCGTCCGGTGCCGGGGCCGGTCTACGAGTCGCCGGAGTTCACGCGCGCGGTGCAGCGCGGGACGCGCACGCGCACCGGCCAGCCCGGCCCCGGCTACTGGGTGAATCGCGCGCGGTACTCGATCGACGCGAGCATCGACGTCGGGAAGAATCTCGTGCGCGGGAGCGAGCAGGTCGTCTATCGCAACAACTCGCCCGACACGCTGCGCCGGATCGCGGTGCATCTGCGGCAGAACGCCTTCGCCGCGGGGAATCCGCGCAACGAGTCGGCACCGATCACCGATGGGATGGTGCTGAAGCGCGTCGCCGTGAACGGCGCCGGGATTCGCGCGAAGACGACGGGCGTCACCGTCGTGCCGATCACCTCCGTCGACAAGCGGAAGCCGCCGGCCGACGACGGCTACACCGTCGACGGCACCGTGATGTGGATCCCGCTCGCGACGCCACTGCTCCCGCGCGACAGCATCACCCTCGACTTCGCGTGGGAGTACGAGCCGCCGCTCTCGCCGTCCGACGGCAGGCAGGGTCGCGAGGAGCATCTCTACGAGATGGGCTACTGGTACCCGCAGGTCGCGGTCTACGACGACGTCAACGGCTGGGTCGCCGATCCGTACCTGCTCGAGGCGGAGTTCTACATGGACCACGCCGACTACGACGTCCGCCTGACGGTGCCGCGCGGGTGGACGGTCGGCGCGACCGGGACGCTGCGCAACGCGAGCGAGATCCTCGCGCCGGCGACGCTCGCGAAGCTCGCTGAGGCGCGACGCAGCGGGGCGGTGGTGCACGTCGTCGAGCCGGGTCGCGGCGCGAAATCCGCGTTCACCGGCGGCCGACACAAGACCTGGCACTTCGTCGCCAACGACGTTCGCGACTTCTTCTGGGGGACGAGCGACCGCCAGGTGTGGGATGCGACGCGCGCGCTCGTGCAGCGAGCCGCGGGCGCGAAGGACACCGTCGACATCTACAGCTTCTACCGACTCACTCCGGCGGCCGCGGCGTGGCCGCTCGGCGGGGCGCGCTTTACCCGCGACGCGATCGAGAAGCACTCGGAGTATCTCTGGCCCTATCCGTGGCCAAGCATGATCTCGATGGAGGGCGTGCTCGAGAGCGGCGGGATGGAGTACCCGATGGCGACGGTGATGCAGCCGTGGGCCGATACGCTCTCCCTCGCGGGGGACCTGATGCACGAGACAGGGCACATGTGGTTCCCGATGCAGGTCGGGTCGAACGAGACGCGCTATCCGTGGATGGACGAGGGGTTCACGCAGTACGACGTCGCGCAGGGGATGCGGATGATCTACGGCGAGCCGCGCAGCGGGGGACGGCCCGGCGACTCGGAACCGGGCCAGCGCCAGCTGTATCTGCGCGCCGCGCGCGCGGGGCGCGACATGACGCTCATGTGGAACGGCGACATGTACCCGCAGGGTCTCTACTTCATCATGTTCTACGACAAGACCGCGCAGGCGCTCGTCGCGCTGCGCGGACTGCTCGGCGAGGAGACCTTCCATCGCGCGTACCGTGAGTACGGGCGTCGGTGGACGGGCAGGCATCCGTACCCGTACGACTTCTTCAACACGGTGAACGACGTCGCGGGGCAGGATCTCTCCTGGTTCTGGCGCAGCTGGTTCTACGAGCCATGGTCGCTCGACCAGGCGATCGGCGCCGTCGAGACGCGCGGCGACTCGCTTCTCGTGACGGTGGAGGACCGCGGCCTCGCGCCCATGCCGGTACGCGTCGTCGGGACGCTCCGCGACGGGACGAAGCGTCTCGTCGTGGTTCCAGTGACGGCGTGGCTGAGTCCAGCGCCGACGCGGCGGCTCGTCGTCCGCTTGCCGTCGGCGTCGCGCATCGCGAAAGTGGAGATCGATCCCGAGGGCTTCTTCCCCGACATGAACCGCGAGAACCAGACATGGACGAGGACTCCGTAGTGCCGATCCGTCGCGAGCGCGGTCTGGTCGCGACCGTGCTGCGCGACGTGCAGTTCTGGGTGCCGGTGATCGTGCTCGTCGGCGGGCTCCTCGTGCTCCGGTGGATCAGTTGAGCGCCGTCGCCGCGCGCGTCGCGACGCCTTCCGCCGAGCATCCCGCTCTCGACACGCGGCGGCTGCGCGTCCTCCAGACGTTAGGCATCGTCTGCGGTCTCACCGCCGGCGCGTGGCTCGGCGCCGCCGAGGCGCCGACGAAGCTCGTCACGGCGGGGATCTCGCCGGTGGTGATCTCGCTCGTGATGGTCGTCGGCGTCTTCCTCGCCCGCTGGACGCTGCCGACGCTCATCCACGGCACCTCGTACGTCGCCGCGGACCTGAAGCAGGCGCCGCACCTGATCGTCTGGGCGATCCTCGCCGGGTGCATGTGGGCGGTCGCGAACACGCTGACGATCTTCGCGGTGCGCGACGTCGGCCTCAGCGTCGCCTTCCCGCTCTGGAACAGCAACAGCCTGCTCGGCATCCTCTGGGGCGTGGTGTTCTTCGCCGAGCTGCGCGACGCGGGGGCGAAGCGATGGGCGGGAGTGATCGGCGGCGCGCTGCTGATGTTCGCCGGCGCGGTGGTGCTGACGCTGGCGACGTCGAGCGGCGGCGCGGGGACGAACGCGACACGCGGGATCGCGGCGGCGCTCGCCGCGGGCGCGCTCTGGGGGACGATGTACATCCCGTACCGCAAGGCGTACCTCACCGGGATGAACCCGCTCTCCTTCATCACCTTCTTCACGGTGGGCGAGCTGGTGATGATGGGGACGCTCGCGATCGTCTACAGCGGCGGCATCGGGCCGCTCTGGAGCGAGCTGTCGAGCGCGCGCCATCTGCTCTTCTGGCTGATGGCCGGCGGCGTCGTCTGGGTGATCGGCGATCTCTTCCAGCAGTACGCGGTGAAGTATGCGGGGATCACGCGCGGCATCCCGCTCTCGAACAGCAACCAGCTCTGGGGGCTGCTCTGGGGGATCCTCGTCTTCGGCGAGCTGCGCAGCGCGCCCGGCGGCGTGCTCGTGAAGGTCGTCCTCGGCTCGCTGATCATGGCCGCCGGCACGGCGGTGATCGCCTTCTCCTCGGCGCGCGAGAGCGAGCATCGCCGCTGGCGCGAGGCCGCCGCGCGGGAGGGTGAGCGTTACGGGATCGACCCCGAGTACACGAGCGCGCGCGGCGCGGGACGTGAGAGCGCGAAGGTCGTCACGCGGCGCACGCCGCTCGACTGGGTGGTCGTCGTCGCCGCGACGGCGATCCTCGTCGGCTTCGCGACCATCGCGCAGCGGCCGAGCATCGCGATCCACGGCGGCTGGGCGATCGCACTCGTCGTGGCGACGCTCGGCGTCCTCGCCGCGTGCGGTGTCGCGCTGTGGAGGACGACGCGCTTCAGTTGATGCTGCCGAGGCTCGGCTGTCGTGGCAGTGCCCGTGCGGGGCGGGACGAGATCCGCGCGGGTCGCGTCGAGGTCCGGCGAGGCGGTGGGATCGCGCGGTTTTTCAGGAAGAACGGCGTGAGAACTACCGAGAACGGCGGAAGATTCCACGGGCGCGAGCTGCGATGTTCTTGCGCATTCGCAGTGCCCGCCCTCGAGGCAGTTCTCCCGCTCTTCTCCCGCCGTTCTCGTGCGGTTCTTCCCGCCCGATTCGCGCGATGTCTGGATGCATGACGAGCGCCGACGCGACCCGCGATCGAGCCGACCTCCATCCAGCGGTCACCGCCGACTGTTGCCGGGAATAACAGAAAGCACGAAGGGCACGAAGGGTTCTTGAGCAAACCTTCGTGCCTTCGTGCGTTCTGTTCAATCAGCCCAGCAACAGGCCCCTAG
>JABFXM010000548.1 GCA_013361745.1 Gemmatimonadaceae bacterium
GCTCGACATCGGCAGCTCGGGGGTGGGCCGGAAGTACGACAAGTTCGAGCCGGTGCTCTGCCCGAACGACGGCCAGCGGATGACACGGATGACCGCGCTCGGCCAGCCGCACATCCACTACGACCAGTGCCCGACGTGCAGCGGCGTATTCTTCGACGCCGGTGAGTTCCGCGACTACAAGACGATGACCATCGCCGACGTCTTCCGCGATCTCTTCGGGCGCGAGAAGTGATGCAGTACCGCCGCCTCGCCGCCGTCGCCGTCGTGCTCTTCCTGCTGCTCGGCGCGACGATGGTCGCGGTGCGGCGGCAGACGGACGCGCTGAAGACGAGGCTCGGCCCGCACGAGAAGACGACGATCACGCAGTCCGTGGTCGTCGAGCGGATGCGCGCCGTCGCCCGGCTCGTGACGAGCGAGACGATGGTGCGCGACGTCGTGACCTACGAGAACACCTGGTACGGCTCGACCAAGCGCTCGATCGTCGTCGTCACGGGGCGCATCAACGCCGGGGTCAATCTCGATCGGGGGACCGACTTCGAGATCGATGACGCCACGAAGACGATCGCGCTGACGCTGCCGAAGGCGGAGATCCTGTCGGTGGACGTCACCGACATGAAGACCTACGACGAGCGCGGCGGCCTCTGGAACCCGTTCACTCCCGCCGACCGCGACGCGATCATCCGCCTCGCGCGCAACCAGCTCGCCCGCGCCGCGTACGAGATGCACATCCTCGAGCACGCGGAGCAGAGCGCGTCGATGGTGCTCTCCGGCCTCTTCCGCGCCGACGGCTACACGACGACGGTGACCTTCGCGCCGCGCCTCGACATCGCGCCGGCGCGTTAGGCGTGCACGGCCTCGAGCTCGCCCGTCGCGAGCATCCGGCGCAGCTCGGTGATGCGCGACTCGACGAGCTCCACCAGCTCGCGCATGGTCGGGGCATCGAAGACGAGCTTCACGCCGGCGGTGTGGTACATCTCGGGCAAGGAGACGGTCCCGCCTAACGCGAGCGCGCGCTTGTAGCGCTGCACGGCGGCGCCGTGGTCGCGGAGCGAGTCGCGCCAGACCTGGAGCGCGCCGAGCTGCGCGATGCCGTACTCGATGTAGTAGAAGGGGCTCGTGAAGATGTGCGACTGCCGGAGCCAGCGCGCCACCCGTTCCGTCTCGAGCCCACTCCAGTCCACGCTCGGCTCGAAGCGCTGCCGGATCGCGAGCCATGCGGCGTCGCGCGCGTCGCGGTCGCCGCCCTCGCCGCTGGTGTAGATCCAGTGCTGGAACGCGTCGACGCAGGCGATGTGCGGAAGGGCGTAGAGCACGTCCTCGAGGTGCTCGATCTGCGCATGCGCCGCCTCCGCGATCGAGTAGTAACCCTCGGGGCGCGCGAGATATCGGCCGGCGAGGAGCTCCATCGACATCGACGCGAGCTCCGCCGCCTCGTGACCGCTGCCGCGCTGCCAGACGAAGGGATGCTTGTGCGCGGCGAAGGCGTGGAAGGCGTGCCCGGACTCGTGAACGAGAGTGCTCACGTCGTCGTGGACGCCCACCGCGTTCATGTAGATGAAGGGACGGCCACGCCAGTGCAGCGTCGTGCAGTAGCCGCCGGGCGCCTTCCCGGCGCGGCTTTCGAGATCGAGCAGACGCTCGGCCTCGAGCGTGCGGAAGTTGTCGCCGAGCTCCGCGTCGACGCGGGTGAAGATGCGCTCCGCGGGCGCGAGGAATCCGCTCACGTCCTTGAAGGGCTCGAGGCGCCGGTCGGTGTCGGGATTGACCGCGAGATCCCACGGCCGCAGGGTCTCGACGCCGAGCCGCCGCCGACGGTACTCGTGCTGCCGCGCGGCGATCGGGACGATCGCCTGCTCGACCGCCTCGTGAAAGCGGAGGCAGTCGTCGGGGGTGTAGTCGAAACGATACTTCGCCGCGAAGGCGTAACGCATGTAGTCGGGGAATCCCGCCGCCCGCGCGACCTCCTGCCGCAGGACGTACGACTTGTCGAAGATGTCCTGGAGTTCGTCGCGCTTCGCCGCGTAGGCGCGGGCGCCGAGGAGGAAGGCGCGCTCCCGCTCGGCGCGGTCGCGCGACTGCATGTACGGCTGCAGCTGCGGGATCGTCTTCCGCTCCCCCTCCCACTCGACGGACAGCCCACCGACGACCTTGTCGTAGCCGGCCTCCAGCTCCTCGAGCTTCGCGAAGCGGGGGACGTTCTCCTCGCGGAAGATCTCGGCGTCGGTGCGGAACTTCTTCAGCGTCGTCTCGAGCGCCTGCTCGCTGTAGCCCATCGCGAGCAGTCGTCTGGCGAGGCGGACCTGGAGCTCGTCCACCCGCGGGTAGATCTCCATCGCGAATCGGAGATGCGCCGCCTCCGCCTTTTCGTCGGCGGTGTTCGCGGTGTAGGCGATCATCGCGAGCGATCCGGCCTCGCCGAGCAGAGCATCGAGACGCGACCAGGTGGCCAGCCACTCGCGCTCCTGTCCGGGCGCGATCTCCGCCGCCGCGAGCGCGTCGTAGTAGGGCGCGATGTCATCCCAGGTGGCGTCGATGAACGCATCCGGAGAATCGGGGAGCGCCGGCAGCCCGCCGTGCGCGCGCGTCGCGCCTGTCGTCATTGGAGTGCTCGTCGTGAAGAAGAACCCGCGTTCGATCCTGATCTTCCTGAATTAGCACCCCGGTCCCCGTGACGCTACGGGTCAGGGGCCGGGCCAGGGGCCAGGGGTCAGGGGTCGGGGGTCAGGGGTCGGCGACGACGATGCGGGAGCAGCCGTTCGGTCTTCGCTCCTCGCGTATCTGCTGACCCCTGACCCCTGACCCCCGACCCCTGTTTCACCGCACCAGCGCTTCGATCTCGGCGGCCTTGCACTTCGGTTCGTGCTTCGGGTAGGCGCCGCCGCAGTGGATGCAGTGGTCGCCGAAGCCGCCGCTTCGCCAGACGAGGTAGTAGACGGCGCGCTGCAGCTTGGTGACGCGCTCCTCCAGCTGGCGGAGCTTCGACTCGAGATCGGAGGGGGGCATGCAGGAGAGTAAGGAGATAAGGTGAGTAAGGGGAGTAAGGAACGGCCGCCTGGCAGTGCCTTACTCCCCTTACTCTCCTCACTCCCCTTACTCCCTTACTCCCTTACTCCCTACTTCCCGTCCGCCTCGTGCGGGATCTCGCGCTGGTCGGAGCTCTGGACGGGGCGGCCGCCGCTGCCGCCGTAGCCGCTTCGGTGCTCCTGCTTGCGCTCGGCGTCGAGAGGCTCGGAGCCCTTCTGGCCGCGCTCTCCCTGTCGCGGGGTCGCGCCGACGCTGCTCTCCGCGCTCTCGTCGCGGCCGTCCGTCTTCGCGCCGTGGATCCCCTCGGCCGCCTCGCCGCCCGCGCCGAGCGACCCGGAACCCGCCGAATTTTTCTCCTGACCAGCCATGGCTCTCTCCTCTGGTGATGCGGCCCACGGCCGCGCCGATGGGAGGGGCAACGCACATGCCACGAATCGGGGGGCCGGTCGTCCTAATTAAGACCCCATCTCCGGTCCCGGCCGATCGTGTCCGTCGAGAGCCACCAACCTTCCCACGAACGCGGAACGCTGTCGCGTGAGCTGATCGATTTCCTGATCGAGCTCTCGATCGCGTTGCAGAAGTTCGCGATCTACCCGACGGGGCATCCGATGCTCGCGACGACGGTGGCGCGGCTGGAACAGCGGCTCGCGCCCCTGCTCCAGCTCAGCGACACGGTCTCGCTCGGCGTCGCGCGGAATCAGCTCGTGATCGAGGGGCTCGCGACCGCCGAGGGGAACGCGGTGCTGCGCGACCTCGCCAAGCGTCTCCACGCCCACCAC
>JABFXM010000617.1 GCA_013361745.1 Gemmatimonadaceae bacterium
CGGTCCGGGGGTGTATGTCGTATCGTATCGCGTGCGGCGTCGCGTGGCGCCTCACCGTGCTGATGGCTTTGCGCGAGAAGTGGTCGTGTGGCGAAAAGGGCGATCACGCCGGCGCCGATGGCGGCGCGGCAGAAGGACGGCAATGACATCCGAGTTGTCCGAGAGTCGAAGGCTCGCGGTGGCGCGGGATGCGCCACGCGTCGATTCGTCATCCGGCCAGCGTGCAGTGCACGACCGCCGAGCGAACGTGATCGCCCAGCCGTTCGTGCGCCGGATTGAAGGGAGCCTAGGCTCGGGGAGGTGGCGGCTCGGGAGCAGTGCTCACCGAGCGTGGTGCGTCGCGCCGAGCGACGATCCGACGTCCGTCGGCGCTCGCGAGTCCAGCAGGCGGTGTGGGGCTCGAGGACACGGCCGAGGTGGAGCAGTGGCCAGCGGCACCGCAGCTGGCCGGGGCGCAGGTCATGTCGCAGTGCGCACCCCGGTGATGGTGCGCGGGCGCGGGTGCGGGCCCGTGCCCCTGGGGAGCGGGTGCCGCGCTCGTGGACGCGCTGCCGATCGGAACGGCGCTGTCCATGGCCCCGCTCTGCATCGCATGGTGGTCGGCGTGATTCGCGCCCGAGCTGACCGTCGTCGCCTGAGCCGTGCCGTCACCGAGTGGGCACGCCCCCGCCGCGCTCGTGAAGACGAGCTGGAGGAGGAGCAGGTGTGCGGCGATCGCCGTGAGGCGGCGCAGGCGACGGAAGCGGAGCATGAGAGCTGAAGTATAACAGTGCGCACCGGTGCAGACGGTGCAGACGGAGCTCAGCCAAGACGCGAGGATGGTGCCGCAGAGGCGACCGCAGCCGTCAGCCGACGACTCGGGCGAGTGTGGGCAGCACCAGCGACCGGAAGAGTTCATTCGCCTCACTCGCCGGAATCGGGGTGGGGCTTCCCAGCCACCAGTTCAGCACGCGCACGAATGTCGAGGCGACGTGCTCGGCGAGAAGTTCTGCCGGAATGTGCCGCTCTCGCTCTTGCCTTCCCGCGTGCGGAGGACTGCACTGCGCGAGATCGTGGGCGACCAGGGCGGCCACCTCGCGGCCAAGGCGGTCGTGCACCACCTGCATTCGGGCGCGTACAATCGGTATCGGCGCCGCTCGGTACCGGCCGATGTGCTCGAAGAGCGGGGGACTGAAGCGGAGGACGTGATCCGCGACGTGAGCAGCCCTCGGCCGCAGATCCGCCTGGCCTGGGCGGAGCAGATCGCGTATGCCGCTATCGAGCAGCTCGTCCTTGTCGCGGAAGTGCGAGTAGAACGTGGATCGCCCGACATCTGCTCGCGCGAGGATCTCCTTCACGACGATGTCGTCGTACGACTTCTCGTGAATCAGCGACGCGAGCGCGTCGTGGAGGAGACTTCTCGTTCGCTTCACGCGCCGATCGGTGCCACGATTCTTCATCACTGCTCCTTCGGGATGGCGAACACACCGCCCGATTCTGTCCCAAATTGCACACGATGCCGCGGCGTGTGCGCCAGTGTTCGAGTACCGTACGCATACTACGCTCCCGCCACGCACTGTGCCTGACTTCCGCGCCTGACGCCGTGGCAGCGAGACCCGACAATCATTCCCGACTTCAGGCGGTGAGGCATGCCCACCACGAACCAGACGCCAGCACCCCACACGAAGGGGCTGGTCATGCACTCCGAGGCTCGCTACTACGACCTGCTGGCCTGGATGCTGACGCTCGGCCGCGAACGCGTATTCTGCGAACGTCTCGTCGCGCTCGCGCGCCTCGAGCCCGGCGAGGCTGTTCTCGACGTCGGGTGCGGGACGGGAACCCTGGCGGTTGTCGCGAAGCGAGGCGTCGGCGTATCCGGCACGGTCCACGGCGTCGACGCATCGCCGGAGATGATCGAACGAGCGAAGCGGAAGGCTGCGAACGCGGACGTCGACGTGACGTTCCGGACTGCCGTCGTCGAGGCACTTCCCTATCCCGACGCGTCGTTCGACGTCGTCCTGAGCACGTTGATGCTGCACCACCTCCCGCGACCGGTTCGCGAGCAATGCGCTCCCGAGATACGCCGGGTGCTCAAGCCGGGGGGGCGCGCGCTCGCCGTGGACTTCGCGACGCCGGCGCGCGCGCGGAAGGGACTCCTCGCCCGCTTTCACCGCCACGGCCACATGGCCCTGCGAGACATCGTCGCGTTGCTGAGCGAGGCCGGACTGCGGGTCGCGGAGAGCGGGCCGGTCGGCGTCAGCGATCTGCAGTTCGTCCTCGCGGTGCGGGCTCGCGGCGCCAGTGAGAATGAAGCCTCAGAGGTGGCGGCCACCAGGCCGCTCCCTCCGCTTCCGTTACCTCGCTGGACGCTCGCCGGGCTAGCGGTGATCGCCCTCGCGGCCCACGCGGTTGTCATCGGCATAGCGTCGCCGCGCATTGCGCTGTCGGCCGTTGCGTTCGCAGTCGTGTTGGAACTCCTGATCCTGATGCACTCGGGTCTCGCCGGCGCGGCCCACGCGTTGCTGCGACGGCGCCGGCTTCGCCGGCGGATGTAGACTGTCCTCCACGCGTGCAACGCCTGGCCGGACGCATGGGACACGCCTCAAGAAACCCGTGTCAGGGCGTCGGGTCGCTGTCTGCACTTGGGGAGCAACAGCACGAACCGGCGCGGAGCACCGGCAGCGTGCCGCTCGACTTCTTCGGCTGCATCCGGACAGCGAGGTCATGAACCTCGGCCAGCGCCTCGGGAACGATCGTGTAGTACGACCAGCGTCCTTCCTTTCGATCCGGAGGTCCGAAGGCCGTGTGCCGCCAGCCTCCGGACTTGGGGCGCTACTTGGGGCACACTGCTGCGGAGTTGTGAAGTTCTGGCGTGCCGCGGTGGCTTATTCGTTGACGCGAATTTCGAGCGTGGCGATCGCCGCCAGGACGTCGTCGAACGCCGGCCGTTCGCCGAACACCATGCCGGCCATTGCCTCGAAGTCCTGCCGTAGCGCGTCGGTCATCGCGTCGGTC
The DNA here is from genome assembly GCA_013361745.1 of Gemmatimonadaceae bacterium. Taxonomy (GTDB): domain Bacteria; phylum Gemmatimonadota; class Gemmatimonadetes; order Gemmatimonadales; family Gemmatimonadaceae; genus JABFXC01. Next base: position 2,995 of record JABFXM010000617.1, read on the forward strand.
GGGGCGATGGCGAGCGTCCCGGGGAGCGCGTGGTCGAGGTCGAGATCGGCGCTGTTGAAGAACATTCGCGCGTGGCGCTGGCAATCGATGGCGAGCGCGCGGTCCTCCAGTGCGTGCTGCCCCACCGCCGAGTCGGCGAGGCGGAAGACGTCGTAGTAGTGCCGCGAGACGCGCTGGCCGTCGCCGCGAAGGGCGCCGCGGCGCTCGAACCACCGGCGGAGGCCGTGGAGGATCACCAGCTTGTCCCAGAACGTCCGCTCGGCGTCCACGGTGGTGACGTTCCGCACCCGGAGGTCGAGCCTGGGCAGGTCGTCGGCCACGTACGGTACGACGACCGCGGTCTGATGGGGGTCAAGCGCGGATTTCGCCCCCGACTCGACTTTGATCGCGGGGCGGATATAGGTCGCGTAGTCGCCGGCGTCGGCGCTCACGCTCGGGTACCAGAGGAGCAGCGTCTGGCGATCGGGATCGGCCTCGTCGAGCGCGAGCCGCGGGCGAGCGCGTGCCGCGCCAGCGCCTAACGCGCGGTCGAGCAGGCCGCTCAGTTCCTCGAGCAGCGGGCCGGCGATGTACGCCTGACACGCTGCCTTGATCGCGTCCAGTCGTGCCTGGCGCTTCTTGCCGCTCAGCGCCTCAAGGTCCTCGACGGAGGCGGGCTCTCCCAGGTCGTCGCGGAAGACGGTGACGTCGATGTCCTCGGAGAAGCGTGAGATGAGCCCGTATGCCTTGGACAGCGAAGTGCCGCCCTTGAAGAGCAGCCGCGGGCCGCTTGGCGCGAGCCCGTTGAAGAGCGCGTCAAG
>JABFXM010000555.1 GCA_013361745.1 Gemmatimonadaceae bacterium
CGCCGCTGCCCGAACACGATGCGTGGCGGCGGCGTCCTCGAGATCCGCCCCTTCTACGAGGCGGAGGACTTCGGCGACGCGCTCACCCCCGAGCTGCGCGCGAAGGAGCAGGAGCTCCGCGCCCGCTCCGCGAAGCGTTAGGCAGCGCCAGCGTCGGTCACCAGGTGCGAATGCGCGCGTCCGGCGCGAGGTAGAGCGTCTCCCCCGGCTTCACGTCGAACGCGGGATACCACGCGTCGAGGTTGCGGACGGTGAGGGCGCGCCACGGGCCGGGCGCGTGCGCGTTCGTCAGCAGCTGCCGGCGAAGCGCGGGGTCACGGAACTTCGTGCGCCAGATCTGCGCGAAGCCGAGGAAGAACTGCTGGTCCCCGGTGATCCCGCCGACCGCCGGGGCCGGCTTTCCGTGCAGCGACGCCTTCCACGCGTCGTACGACGCGGTCACGCCGGCGAGATCGGCGATGTCCTCGCTCAGCGTCTGCTGCCCGTTGATGGTCATGTCCGGAAACGGGTGATACGCGTCGTACTGCCGCGCCAGCGCCTGCGTCGACGCCTGGAAGTGCGCGAAGTCCTCCTGCGTCCACCAGTTCCGCAGCCGTCCCTTCGAGTCGAAGTTCGCGCCGAGGTTGTCGAAGCTGTGGCTCACCTCGTGGCCGATCACCGCGCCGATCCCGCCGTAGTTCATCGCGTCCACGCGCTTCGCGTCGAAGAAGGGAGGCTCGAGGATCGCCGCTGGGAAGTTCAGCGCGTTCATCGCCGGCAGGTTCACCGCGTTGACCATCTGCGGCGTCATCACCCACTCGTCCTTGTCGATCTTCCGGTGCAGCTTGGCGCGCGTGCGCTGGAAGCCGAAGCGCTCGACGCGATCGGCGTTGCCGTACGCGTCGTTCGCCGCGACGCGGAGCGAGGCGTAGCTCGGCCACTTGTCCGGATAGCCGATGCTCACCTTCAGCGTGCGCAGCTTCGCCTTCGCCTCGGCCTTCGTCGACGGCGCCATCCAGTCGAGGGCGTCGATGCGCTTCTGGAACGCGGCGATGATCCCGGCGACCATGCGCTGCGCGTTCGCCTTCGCGCTGGCCGGGAAGTACCGCCGCGCGTACTGGTGCCCGACGGCGAAGCCCAGCGCGTCGCTCGTGAAGTCGATCGCCCGCTTGTCGCGCGTCGCCTGCTCCGGCGCGCCGCTCAACGTCCTGCCGAAGAAGGCGAACGACTCCTTGTCGAACGCGGACGGGAGCACCGCGGCGTGGTCCTCGATCGCGTGGTAGGCGAGCAGCGCCTTCCAGCTGTCGAGCGGCTCGCTCGCGACGAGCGCGGACTCCTGGGTGATCGTGCTTGGCTGCCACGCGATGATCGAGTCCTGGTCGGCGATCCCGGCGGCGGTGAAGAACGCGGCCCAGTCGAGGCCGGGCGCCTTGCTCGCGAAGTCGGCGCGCGCCCAGTGGTTGTTCCCCTTCGCCGGATCCTCGCTGTCCTCCACCTTCCAGTGCGTCCTCGCGATCCGCGTCTCGAGCGCGACGATCGAATCGGCCTTGGCCTCCGCGTCGGCGATCCCGGCGAGGGTGAGCATCCGGGCGACGTGCGCGCGATAGCCGGTCCGGAGGTCGACCATCCGCGACGAGGAGTCGAGATAGTAGCTGCGGTCCGGCATCTCGATCCCGCCCTGCAGCAGGGCCGCCGAGTAGCGGGTGGGAGTGTTGAAGTCCTGCGTCACCCAGAAGCCGAAGAGATTGTCGGTGTGCAGCGTGCCGAGGTTGATCGGATCGACGTCGGCGCGCAGGTGGGCGCCGAGGAACTTCGCGAGAGCGGTTCTGTCGCCGATCGCGGCGATCGTGTCGAGCAGTGGCTGGAGCGGTGTGAGCCCACGCGCGCCGATCGCAGCCGTGTCGAGGAAGCTCGTGTAGAAATCGCCGACCTTGCGCAGCTCCGATCCCGCGGCGGCGTGCGCGGCGGCGGCGCGGTGCACGATGTCCCGCACGTGCGCGTCCGCGAGCTCGGCGGCGATGTTGAAGGAGCCGTAGCTGCTGCGATCGTTCGGGATCTGCGTCCGGCGCTCCCAACCGCCGTTCGCGTAGTGGTAGAAATCGTCGCCCGGTCGCACGGTGGTGTCGATCGCCGCGGCGTCGAGGCCGGGGATGGCGCGCTGCGCGGCGAGCGGGCCGGCGCAGAGAAGGGTCAGCGCGAGAACGAGAGCGCGGCGGGGAGCGCGGCGGGTCATGCGGCCTGTCCGGTTCGAGGAGCGTGCCGGGTGAAGTCGATAAGCTACTCGCCGGGCGCGCCCGGGACAGCGCGGGAGCCCGCGCCCGTGGGATCAGTCGTCCTTCGCGCTCCGCTCGTCGCGCGGCAGCGTCAGGATGAACGTCGAGCCCACGTCGACCGCGCTCTGCGCGCGGATGTCGCCGTGCATCGCGCGCGCGAGGTCGCGGCTGATCGCCAGTCCGAGACCCGTCCCCTCCTGCGACGTGGTGAGGGAGCGTCCCACCTGGACGAACGGCTCGAAGATCTGCTCGAGCTGATCCGCGGGAATGCCGCTGCCGGTGTCCTGCACCGTCAGCTCCACCTGCCTGTCGGCGGTGCGCCTGCAGGCGATGCGGATGTGGCCACCCGACGCGGTGAACTTGACGGCGTTCGAGAGGAGGTTCAGCACGATCTGCTCGACCTTCGCGCGGTCGGCCCATGCGCAGAGCTCCGGCGAGCATTCGGGGACCTCGAGGACCAGCCCCTTCGCGATCGCCTGCGGCTCGACCATCTGTCGCACGGTGTCGACGACCTGCTGCAGCGCGACGGCGCCGAGGTGATAGGTGATCTGGCCGGCGTCGATGCGCGAGAAGTTCAGGATGTCGTTGATGATGCCGAGCAGGTGCTGCTGGCTGCGGCGGATGCGCGAGAGCTTGTCGCGCTGTTCGTCGCTCACTCCTCCGCCGATGCCGAGCTCCATGAGCTGGGCGTAGCCGCCGATCGCGTTGAGCGGCGTGCGCAGCTCGTGCGACATGGCGGCGAGGAACTCGCTCTTCGCGCGGTTCGCTTCCTCGGCTCGCGCGCGTGCCTCCTCCGCGCGTGCGCGCGCCTCCTCGGCCGCGCGCCGCGCCTGACGCTCCGACTCGTAGAGCCGCGCGCGCTCGAGCGCCTGTCCGCACTGCTGCGCGAACGACTGCATGAAGACGATGGTGTCGGACGTCAGCGGTTCGTCCGGACGCTCTCCCGCGCGCCGGTGCATCGCCAGCGCTCCGATGGGACGCCCGCGGCTCATCAGCGGCAGAACCACGCTGACCTCGAAGCGTGCGAGCATCTCGGCGATCGCCGGAAAGCGGCGGTCACGTTCGGCGCGCGATCGGCAGACGACAGGGCAGGCGCTGTTGATCGTCACGGGGATCGGGAGGTCCGCGTCGATCGGGATCGTCCGGAAGTGATCCGGACGGCTCACGTCGCCCGTCTCGGCGAGGATCTCGACGTACTCGCCGTTGTCGTCGGTCACGGCGAGGGCACCCGCGTCCACGCCCATCGCCGGGAAGCCCTCCGCGAAGACGATGCCCACGATCTCCGGGATCGTGTGCACCGACGCGAGCGCGGAGGTGAGCAGCTGGAGTTTCTCCGTGCGCTTGCGGGCGACGTCCGCGGCCTCGCGCGCCGCCTCCTCCGCCGCGACGCGGCGCGCGTTCTCGATCGCGCGTGCCTCCGCCGCGCGCCGCTCGGTGAGGTCGCGCGTCACCTTGCCGAAGCCGACGAGCCTTCCCTCCCCGTCGCGCAGCGCGGTGATGACTACGTTCGCCCAGAAGCGCGATCCATCCTTCCGGATGCGCCACCCCTCGTCCTCGAAGCGTCCGACCCGCGCGGCCTCCTTCAGCTCGTACTGGGGGAACTGCTCCGCCACCTTCTCCGGTGGATAGAAGATCGAGAAGTGCTTCCCGATGATCTCCTCGGCCTTGTACCCCTTCGCGCGTTCGGCTCCCTCGTTCCAGGTCGCGACGCGGCCTTCGCGGTCGAGCATGAAGATGGCGTAGTCCTTCACGCTCTCCACGAGCAGCCGGTGAAGCTCGCCGACCTCGGCCGCGATCCCGCCCGTCTCCTGCGTACGCGTCGCGGGACTCTCGCGGAGAGCGGAGGGCGACGTCGACTCGGAGGCGGACTGCGAAGGGGAGCGCGGCGTGAGGTGGCGATCGGGCATCAGCGAGCATTGCTTCGCAGGGATCGGGCCCCGATCACGGCCGCGCCGCAGGCGGTCCCGCTCCCTCGTCCCAGTCGAGCCCGGGACCGAGCAGGCGCATGCCGTGGGCGTCGAAGAGCTGCTTCATCCCCTGCACGCCGAGCGCCTCGTGGATCGGCGGGTCCGTGTACTTGCCGACCTCGCGGAAGAACTGCTCGAGGCGCCCCGCCGGCGAATAGACCTCGAGCGCCGTGACCGGCGCTCCGCCCCTCGCCGCCCACGCGTGCGCGACGGTGCGCGGCACGAACACCGACTCGCCGCGGCCGAGCCGCAGCCGTCGGTCACCGACCTCGCACTCGAGCTCTCCGTCCACGACGTAGAGCCACTCGTCCTGCTCGTGGTGCGAGTGCCGCGGCCAGCCCCCGCGCCCGCGGAACTCGAAGACGGAGAGCGTGCCGTTCGTGTCGCCCGCGGAGACCTTGCAGTCGTTAGGCTCCCCGCCGAGCCTGACGCGCTCGCCGAACCGGTCGTCCCCCGCGGCGACGGTGAACCCCGCGAAGATCTGATCGTCCTTCATCGGCTTCCTCCCATTCAGGTGGTCGATGGTGCGATCGATCGTCTCGAGGAGCCGCCGCGTGCGCGTGAGCCTCGCCTCGAGCGCCTCGCGGTGCGACCGCAGTGCGTCGAGCCGCTGGAAGTCGGGGCGCGCGAGAAGCGCGCGGATCTCCCGCAGCTCGAACCCCAGCTCCCGGAAGAACAGGATCTGCTGGAGCGAGAGCAGCTGCGGCTCCTCGTAGTAGCGGTAGCCGTTGGCGCCGGTGTACGCGGGCTCGAGCAGCCCCGTCTCATCGTAGAAGTGCAGCGTGCGCACGCTGACGCCCGACATCTCGGCGACCTGTTTGACCGTGTAGGCCATCGCGACTCCTCGTCTGATCGTGTGGCCCCCATGGCCACGACCCCACCCTAAGGGCTGACGTTACGTGAGGGTCAAGGGGTCGTGCGCCGATCTGGGGCTCGCCGACATGCGAGCATCGCAACCTCGATCGGCTGCGCCGCATCGACGCGAAGCGTCGGGCCGGCGTCCCGGCCTGGCAGCATCAGGGTGGCGTTCGTGACGAGTCGGCGCGAGAGGGCGGCGCCACCGGCACCGTCAGGGAGAAGGTCGTCCCCTCTCCGACCACGCTCTCGACCCGAATGGTTCCCCCGTGCGCCTCCATGATCCCCTTCACGATGGAGAGCCCGAGACCGGCACCCGCGCGCCCCTGCCGGTCGGCCTGCCAGAAGCGGTCGAACACGCGCGCGATCTGGTCCCCGGCAATGCCGCTTCCGGTGTCCGCGACATTGATCTCGACTGCGCCGCCGGCCACCACTCGCGCGGAAAGCCGGACCTGGCCACCCGCCGGCGTGAACTTGAGGGCGTTGCCGAGCAGGTTCGAGAGGGCCTGCTCGAGACGGTCGCGGTCTCCGAGGACCGGGGGCACGTCGTCGTCTACCTCGCACCGGAGCATGATGCGGCGCTCGCGGGCCGGCGCCTCGAACAGCTCGAGCGTCTCTTCGAGCAGCGCACGCACGTGCACGCGCGCCTGACGCACGGCGAAAGTCCCCGACTCGATCCGCGTCGCGTCGAGCAGGTCGCGGATGAGGTGCTCCATCCCCTTCGCGGTGCGCTGAATGACGGCGAGCCGCTGCTGCCGCTGCGCCTCGTCGAGCGGGATCTCGCGCAGCATTCCCGCGCTGAGGATGATCGTGTGCACCGGGTTGCGCAGGTCGTGGGCGACGACGGCCAGAACCTCGTCGCGAATCCGGCTCGCGCGCTCGGCGACCTCGCGGGCCTCGCGCTCGCGCTCGAGCAGGGCCTCGCGCTCGGCCTCGGCGCGCCGACGCTCCGTGATGTCGAGGCAGACGGCGATCCCGCGCTCGCTCGAGCCGTCGAGGAAGGCGGCCCCGATGAGCACGGGGACGCGTCGACCGTCGGTCCTGACGAACTCCTTTTCCCAGTTGATGGTGACGCCGTGCTCGTTCAGCTCCGCGACCTTGAGGGCGTCGGCCTCGGCCCACTCGGGGGGCGTGAGCGTGCGCCAGCTCGCGTGCCCTGCTCGCAGCGCCTCCTCCGACAGGCCGAGCATGCGCAGGAACTCCGCGTTGGCGTCGGTGATCGCGCCGGCCATCGTCCAGTAGAATACGCCGACGATGCCGGAGTCGGCGATGCGGCGAAGCTTCGCTTCGCTCTCCCGGACCGCCTGCTCGGCTTCGAGGCGTTCGGTGATGTCGGTGTTGGTCCCGAACCAGCGGGCGATCCGTCCCTCCACGTCGCGGATCGGCTGCGCGCGGGAGAGGAACCAGCGGTATTCGCCGTCGCGGCCGCGGAGCGGGAACGTATCCTCCCACACCTCGCCCGTGTCCCACGAATGCTGAATGCGCGCGACCACCCGGTCGACGTGGTCGGGGTGGTGCACCGACTTCCACCCCCAGCCCCGCATCTCCTCCAGCGTCGTCCCGGTGTAGTCGTACCACCGCCGGTTGTACCAGTAGATCGAGCCGGCGGCGTCGGCCATCCACGCGAGCTGGGGAATGCTCTCCGCGAGCGCGCGAAACTGCTCCTCGCGTACGCGCCGATCGGTGACGTCCAGGCAGGCGCCGATCAGGTGCGCCGGCCGCCGGTCCTCGCCGCGGATGGCTCGCCCGAGGTCGGCCACCCAGTGGATCGACCCGTCGGGCCACACGACGCGAAACTCCTCGTCGAGGTCCGTGCCTTCGGTCGCGCAGCCCCGCGCGGCCGCGATCAGCGAGTCTCGATCCTCGGGGTGGATGCGCGCGACGAAGAGGTCGAACGAGCCGGCGCCCTCGGCAGGATCGACGCCGAACAGGCGGTACAGGCCCTCGTCGCATTCGACCACGTCCGTCTTCACGTTCCATTGCCACGTGCTCGTGTCCGACGCGTCGAGGGCCGCGCGCAGGCGCGCGTGGCTGAAGACCAGCTCCTCTTCGCGTCGGCGCAACGACGCCGCCAGCTGCTCGGCCGCTTCCGTCCGCGCGCGAAGCGCGCGCGCACTCCGCGCCCGCGTGATGATGTTCGCCGACAGCAGCGTCGCCGTCTCGGTCAGCGCGATGTCGTCGTCGGTGGGATCGCGCGGCTCGTCGTAGTACATCGCGAACGTTCCGAGCAGCCTCCCCTCCGAGTCGAAGATCGGCGTCGACCAGCACGCGGCGAGGCCGAACGGTTCGGCGGCGGCCCGGTAGTCCGCCCAGAGCGGGTCCGTCGCGATGTCGCGCACGATGACGCGCTCCCGACGGTACGCCGCGGTCCCGCACGAACCTGCCGCGGGGCCGATGCGCTCACCGTCGATCAACCGGCAGTACGCGTCAGGCAGGTGGGGCGCGGCGCCGTGGCGCAGGGTGACGCCGTCGTCGTCGAGGAGCAGCACGGAGCCGCGCATCCCCGGCACCACCTGCTCGATCAGCCCGATGAGCGCATCGAACGAGGCGCGCATCCATTCGGCGACCGTTTCGTTGAACGTCGCGATGGATTGCCTGCGGTGCGGCGTAACGTCCGTGACCCCGAACGGATCGCTCGACATGTCCACGCCCTCCCGAGCAAGTATGCTCGACGCACTCCGGCGCGGCAATAGCTGCGCGATGGGTCGGTAGCGCGAGTCGCGTGGCCGGGCACTTCGAGACACTCGCCATGTACGTCCTTGCCCTCCCGAGCCGGCGGAACGTGACCGCGAGGGCATCGGCCAGCATATTGACAAAACATGCACAATCTGTCAACATGTATCCCATGTCGCCCAGGATCGCGCAGGCCCAAGCTGATGCGCGGCGCGCGAGCGTCCTCGACGCTGCCCGCTGGTGCTTCCTCAACTTCGGCTTCGCCAAGACGTCGTTCGAGGACATCGCGAAGCGCGCGGGTATCTCGCGCACCCTCCTGTATCGGAGCTTCAAGAACAAGGAAGACGTCTTCACCGCGGTCTTCGCCCACTGGCTGATCGGCCGGCATCCTGCCGCCCGAGCCGCGGCGGCCGGTCCTGGCTCCGCGTACGAGCGCCTGCTCGGCGTCTGCCGAGCCATGGTCGTCGAGCCGTGGGAGGAGATGGTCGGCGCGCCGATGGCGGCCGAGTTTCACGATGTCTGCGAGCGGCTCGACCCGGAGCTCGAGGCGCTCCATCGCCGGATCGCGCTCGGGTGCGTGACCGACATCCTCGGCGACAAGGCGAGCGCCACCGTCTTCCTCCTCGCTCTGGATGGATTGCTCGCCGACGAGCCCACGCCGGCAGTGCTCGAGGAGCGTGTCTCGCTGCTCGCGCGCCGCTTCACGCGGCCCACCATCACCACGAAACGCAGGAAGCGGTGACCATGAAGGCCCCGGCACGCACTTCCCCGAGCCGCACGCGCGTGGTCTGCGAGAAGGACGGGCACCTTCGCCCGGTTACGCGAACGCGGCGCTCGAGTGCCGCGACGCCCGGTGCTGCTTCGTGATCGACATGACGAAGGGCATCGCGTGAAGCTGATTCTCCTGGGAGCGTCGGGCATGGTCGGAGCCGGGGCGCTGCGCGAGGCGCTCGCCGCGCCAGAGGTGGAGGCGGTGCTGAGCATCGGTCGCCGCCCGACCGGCGTCGTGCACCCGAAGCTGCGCGAGCTGCTGCTGCCGGACCTGTTCGACATCGCGTCCGTCGAGGACCAGCTCGTCGGGTGGGACGCCTGCATCTGGGCGGTGGGCGTGAGCTCGGTCGGCCTCGACGAGACGCGGTACGCGAAGGTGACCGAGGAGATGACGCTGCTCTGGGCGCGCACCCTTCTGCGGATCAACCCCGACTTCTCGTTCTGCTACTGCTCGGCTGCGGGGGCCGGGGGGCGGAGGCTCGGTCGCGCGATGCTGCGCGTGGTGGAAGGGCGTGCCGACAGGTTCATCCTCGAGTCGGCGGACATCAATCGTGTGGGGACCTGAGCTGGCGAAGCGCCCACGCGGCGTGCTCGAGCACCAGGGGCTCGTCGTCATGCGACGCCCGCTCGAGGACGTCCACGTCCGCAGCCCCGCCGACGTTCCCGAGCACCACGGCCGCGTTGCGCTTCAATCCCCGCAGCTTCGCGCGCTTCATCGGCGAGCTGCTGAACGCGCGCGAGAACTCCTCCTGCGTCATCGCGAGCAGCTCTCGCGCCAGGACTCGCGCATCCTTACCGCCTAACGCCTCGCGCGCCGCGAACGGCGAGCCATCGGGCAGCGTCCGCGAGAACTTCTCGTTCCAGGGGCACACCTCCTGGCAGATGTCGCACCCGTAGAGCAGGTCGCCCATCTTCTCCCGCAGCTCCTCGGGGATCGCCCCCTTGAGCTCGATCGTCAGGTACGAGATGCACTTCGTCGCGTCGAGCGTGCGCGGCGCGACGAGGGCGCCCGTCGGACACGCGTCGAGACAGCGCGTGCAGCTCCCGCAGCGCTCGGCCTCGAATGGCGCATCGGGAGGCAGCTCCATCTCCACGAACAGCCCGGCGAGGAAGAAGAAGCTGCCTGACGCCGGATGGAGGAGGTTCGTGTTCTTCCCGAACCAGCCGAGCCCCGCGCGCCGCGCGAGGTCGCGCTCCAGAATGGGGCCGGTATCGACGTACGACTTTCCACGGATCGGCGCCCCGGTCTCGGCTTCCAGCCAGCGATGCAGCGCGTTCAGCTTCTCGACCATCACGTCGTGGTAGTCGTCGCCGCGCGCGTAGCGGGCCACCGGACCGCTCGGCTCGCGGCCACCGTAGCTCATCGCGACGACGAGCGCGGAGACCGCTCCTTCGTAGGGCAGCCGCGTGTCGTGCCGCTTCTCCGCGCCGCGCGGCAGATACGCCATCTCGCCCGCGTAGCCGCGCGCCACCCACTCGTCGAAGACCTCCGCCGTCGCGACGGCGCCGAGCGTCGTGATCCCTGCGAGATCGAAGCCGAGCCCGTATGCTTGTGCCTTCAGACGCTCGGCGAGCGCCACTGGTGCCGCGGCCGGCGCGACGATTGGTTTCAGCGCCGCGGTCATCGTCCCGCGTCTCGCATCGCCCACTTCGCGTAGCGCACGACGTCCTCCGCCGGGGGCACCGCGTCATGGTCCCCGTACGCGGTGTGCATCCGCCAGCGCAGATACTCGGCGTCAGGCAGCGGCAGGAAAGGTGGCCTCGCCCACCACCGCCGCGACCGGAAGCGCCAGGCGACGCCGAGCAGGTCGGCGGCGACGCGCGGGTGACGCAAGGCGCGAAGCGCGAGCGCGAAGGAGAGCCGCAGCCATGCGCGGCGAAGCGAAGCCATACTGAAACTTGGACGGGTTCACATGCTCTATCAATTGCTCTCGCTGGTCGGCGCGGTGCTCATCCTCGCCGGCTTCGCGCTCCTCCAGATGGGGCGGCTCGACCGCACCGACCGGCTCTTCAACCTGTTGAACTTCGTCGGCTCCGCGCTCCTCACCGTCGTCGCCGTCGAGGACCGCCGGCTGGGGTTCATCTTTCTCGAGGGGGCGTGGGCACTCCTCTCCCTCGTGCCGCTCCTCCGCCCCCCGCGCCGCGCCGCCTGAGGCAGCGAGAAGCACCGCTCGGCGACAGAGCCCGGCTCTTTTCGCGTCGCCGGCCGTGTCCGACTGGGGAACTACGATCGCACGGATCTTCACGGATTTGCACGGATAAAGCTTTGGGGGATGCACGCCGAGCACGTCTCATCCGGCGCGCTCCGGAGAACAAGTGCCGCATCCGTGACGATCAGTGTAGATCCGTGAAGATTGTCGTTCCCCCGTTTGCCCGAACAGGCAGCGTGAGCCGCCTCGGATCCCTCATTTCCCACCCTCCCCTCGCACCCCGCCATTGACAGCGGCGGGCGCCGGCCGTACTATATCGACAGTCGATATATCGAGTACCGACCGAGAGGCGAACCCCGATGGCGAAGACCAGAACGAGCGCGCGAGCACCGGAGTCGTTCCTGCCGCTCCCGCCGGCGACCTTCCAGATCCTCATGGCGCTCGCCGATCGCGAGCGGCACGGCTACGCGATCATGCAGGAGGTCGCCGAACGCAGCGGAGGCGCGGTGCAGCTCGGGCCGGGCACGCTCTACGGCTCGCTCAAGCGGCTGCTGGAGAGTGGCCTCGTCGCGGAGAGCGGCGAGCGCGCCGATCCCGAGATGGACGACGAGCGGCGGCGCTATTACCGCCTCACTGAGCTCGGTCTCGCCGTCGCCCGCGCTGAAGCGCGGCGCATGGAGGAGATCGTCCGCGCCGCGCGGCGGAAGAAGCTCATCGGACTGAGGCCGGCATGAGCGCCGACGCACGCATCTACCGGCTCCTCCTCCGTGCCTATCCGCCGCGCTTTCGCGCCGAGTACGGGCGGGAGATGGAGCTGATCTTCCGCGATCAACGTCGCGGCGAGGGTGGAACGGGCCCTGGATTCTGGGGGCGAACGCTGTGGGACGTGGCGTGAAGCGCGCCCGCGCTGCGGATCGAGGGACTGCGCTGCGGCGAGACGCGAGACACTCAACCAGTGAGGGGAGCGATGAAAGCCATGGCGATGGTCGCGATCGTGATCGGCGTGCTGGAAGCGTTGAACGCCGGCGCCGAGGGATGGGTGGGCGGCTCGAGGAGCGGCGACGGGATCGCGCTCGTCGCGGGAGCGATCGGGATCGTCGCCGGCGGGCTGCTCGTCGGCGCCGGACTCGCGCTTCTGCGTCGTTCTCCGCATGCGCAGACGCTGGCGCGAGCCTGGGCGGTCGCGTGCCTGGCGATGTTCGCCTGCCTGACGCTCTTCGCGCATCGCCTGTCGATCGCGGCGAGCGCCTTCGGCATCATCGTCCCCGTCGCGCTCCTGATCTGGCTCTGGCGTTCGGGCGCCGAGCTAGTCGATCGCGTCCCGGCACGCTGAGCGCGGCCCTCATTCCTTCGTCGTCACCAGGATCGCGCCGCCGACGTTGTCGCCCCCGAAGCGCTGCTGCGCTTCCGGACCCGAGATGTAGCGGATGGCCGCGATGCGCGACGCCTCGATCCCGACGAGCGCGCTGACGTCGCCGTAGCGCACCCCGTCGAGGTAGACGACGGGGGTCGTCGGCCGCGGATCGGCGATCGAGGTCGGGCCGCGCGAGGCGAGAAAGTGGGGGCGCAGGCGCTTCACGACGTCGTACGCCGTCATCGCGCTGATCCGCGAGATCTCGTCCGCGGTGATCAGGTTCGGATCGTGCGCCAGCCCGCCTGCGCGATGCTGCCCGCTCGCGCACGCGAGCGCGAGGGCCGCGACCATCGGGAGAACGAAGCGCATCGTGCGCGACACCGGCGATCCCGAGCTCGCGTCAGTGCTTCGTGACGACGAGGATCGCTCCCCCCTCGTGGCCGAGCCCGTATCGCATCCCGGCCTCGATCGGCGGCAGGTACTGGATCGTCGCGATGCCGAGCGCGGGGATCGTCGCCAGCGACCGCGTCGATCCGTACCTGATCCCGTCCAGATAGATGATCGGCGTCGGCGGGCTGGGATCCTGGATCGACGTCGGGCCGCGCGTCGTGAGGAAGGCGGGACGCAGCCGCTCGACCGCCTCCATCGCGTTCGACGCGTTCGACCGCACGATCTCATCGGAGGTGATGAGATACCGGTCGCGCTTCGCCGCTCGCGACGCGCCCGCGCTCACGCAGCCGGTGGCCGCCAGTACCAGCGCGAGCGCGGCGTGCGCCACCATCGATCTACGCATGTCTGCTCCTGTTCGAACGCCGCGAACATACCATCGCGTGCACCGTCAGGCGAGGGTCAGACGAAGGACTCCCCGTCCAGTCCCGGGGGTACCGCCACGCCGAGCGCCGTGAGCGCGCTCGGCATCACGTCCACCGTGCGTCGCGGACGGCCGGCGACGGGATGGTTCACCACCAGCGGCACGAGCATGTGTTCGCGGTGCAGCGCGCCGTGCGATGAGAGGTGCGGGATCGGCTCCCAGCGGGCGCGGAAATCCCACTCGCGCGACGCGGAGAGCACGATCTCCCCCGCGCGCGCGGCTCCGGCGAGGTGCGCGATCTGGACGATCGAATCGGGGTAGTCGCCGTCGACCGTCGCGTCATACGCCTCGTCCGCCGTCGCATTCCGCACCTCCCCCGCGCCGAGCGGATCACCATCGCACGGCAGGTACGAGTACCGCGGCCGCCCGTCCGCGCCGCGGTCGAGCGTCACCACCGCGCGTCCGCGTCCGCGCGCGACGACGCCGCAGCGCGTCGGCGACTCGGGGAGCAGCGCGATGTCCACGGAGGGACGCTCGAGCAGCCCGTCGACGAGTGGCCGCCATCTAGCGCCGAGCTGCGGCCACCATGGCCGCTCGCGCGACTGCAGGTCGAGGTAGAGGTGCGCCATCGCGTTCCCACTCACCATCACCGCCACCTCGGGACGCAGCCGGTAGACCCACGGGTGCGCCATCGCGTGATGGCCGAACGAGCGGACGACGCGGACGAGATCCTCGTGCTCGCGCACCGGCGAGTGCCCGTGGTCGCTCACGACCCACAGGTGCGTCCCCTCCCAGCTCCCCGCGCGCTCGGCGTCGTGCCGGATCTCCGCCGCGACCTCGTCGAACTCACGCGCCCACTCGGGCCGAGAGCCCGAGAGGACGACCTCGCTCAATGGATGCGAGCGATCGTCGCGCGCCAGGAGCCCTTGGGCGCCTGCACGTCGACGGTGTCGCCGAGCTGCTTGCCGAGCAGCACCGC
>JABFXM010000484.1 GCA_013361745.1 Gemmatimonadaceae bacterium
ACGCGCTTCACGTTGCCGAGAAAATCGCGACGTGGCTCCCAGAGGATCCGGTCTACGTAGCGCCGTTTCACCTGCAGACATTCCTCGCGGCGCATCCAGTCGTCGAGCCGCGCCAGAAGCTGATCGCGCGTGCCGCGCACGACGCGCCGCGCGGTGATCGTGCGCGGACCGACCCAGCGTCCGGCGAGGCTCGCCTCCTCGGGAAGCGCGGGGCGCGTGCGCTCCTCGGCGATCGCCTGCTTCAGGTGCTGCGGCGAGATCCCCACTTCCTGCCCGAGCGCGATGAGCTGCTCCTCGGTCATCTCCTCGAGCGGGTCCGCCGCGCTCGCCTGCAGCTCGCCGGCGCGGCGGAGGATGCGCTCCAGCGCCGCGCGATCGAGCGCGGTGCGCGCCGGCACCGACGGACGAGGAGCGTCAGAGGATGAGGAGTCGGGCATCGCCTGCGTGTCGCGCTCGCGCTCAGATTCCGCCGAGCACTGTGTCGAGCTGGCGGCCGATCGCGTCGCGGATCGCGTCGGTGATGGGGAACGCGCTCGCGAGCGACGACGCGAGATCGCCGCTCGGCGTGATCCCCGCGGAGCGAAGATAGAACCGCGAGTAGCCGTCCACCAACTCCGGCGCGACGCGCTGGAGCAGGAGGGCGCCGCCGCGCACCGCGGCCGCGCTCTGCATCCGGTCGGCGAGTCCCTCGCGGCGCTCCGCCGGCGTCACGTTGTCGATGACCGCCTGGTTGGCGACGGCGCCGACCGCTTCGTGCGCGAAGGCGTACACCGCCTCCCGCGCCTGCGCGGGCGAGTCGGGGAACTCGACGGCGATCGTGTTTTCGCGCTTCCCCGCGGTGACCGTGCGTCCCTCGCCGTCGAGCGGCAGCGAGAGGAGCAGGTCACCCGTCTCCTGCTGCGTGCGAGCGAGATACGTCTGGAACTTCGGTCGGTAGACGCGCTGCCAGACCGAGTCGACGGCGGCGAGTGTCGCGCCGCGTCCACGCTGCTGATCGACCCAGTACTGGTGGTAGAACTTCGTGTACTCGTCGCCAACGGAGCGCGAGAAGAGCTCGAGCCAGTCCCGATCGGCGGGCGTGTTGAAGGTCTGCGCGAAGAAGGTGATGATCTGCTGCTGCTGCTGATCGCGCGCCCGTCCCGGGTCGCCCTGTGCCTGGAGAAAGATCGCGATCGCGCGCTGCATCTCGTCCCACGAGCCGAAATACAGGGCGGCGAACTGCGCGCCGACGAGATTGCGATTGGTCGCGAAGCGCGCGGCGAGCTGCGCGCGGTTCTGGTCGAGGAGCGTCGTCACTCCGCGCCGGTTCCGCTCGACGACGAGCATGTCGCGATAGCCGCGCCGGAAGAACGGCACGCGCGTGGTGTCCGACTGCACCATGGCGAAGCCGTGCAGCCAGAGATCGAGATGCTCACGAGTCTTGACCGGCCACGGTGCGTTCGTGGTCGTGCTCACCCCCGAGGGATTCGTCGGCGCCGGCGCCTGCGCCGCCTGCTGCTGCGCCCCGCCCCCGCACCCACCGAGCAGCGCGACCATGCCGGCCGCCGCGCCGAACGACCGCGCATTCCCAATGATCTTCCCAGTCATCGATTCCCCTTGTTGATCGCCGACCCCCCGACCCCCTGACCCCCGACCCCCGACCCCCGACCCCCGACCCCTGACGCCTGCTACTGCATCGCCTCGACGATGACCGCCATCCCCTGGCCGCCGCCCACGCATGCGCTGCCGAGACCGTAGCGCTTTCCTTCCCTCCGCAACGCGTGCACCAGATGCGCGGTGATCCGCGCGCCGGAGGCGCCGAGCGGATGACCGAGCGCGATCGCGCCCCCGTGCACGTTGAGTCGGTCGCGGTCGAGCCCGAGCTCACGCTCGACGGCGCACGCCTGCGGCGCGAAGGCCTCGTTCACTTCGACGAGATCCATCTGCTCGAGTGAGAGTCCGGCGCGCTCGAGGGCGATCCGTGACGCGGGCACCGGTCCGATCCCCATGATGCTCGGGTCGACGCCGGCGATTCCCCAGGAGACGAGCCGGGCGAGCGGCGCGAGCCCGCGCTTCGTTGCATACGCGGCGCTGGAGATCACGAGCGCCGCGGCGCCGTCGGCGATCCCCGAGGCGTTGCCGGCGGTGACGACGCCGTCCGCCCGGAACACCGGGCGAAGCTTCGCGAGCGCCTCCGCCGTCGTCTCCGGGCGCATGTGCTCGTCGCGCCGGAACTCCTCCGTCGTCCGCGTCTTCGGATTGCGCACCGGGACGCCGACGACCTCGTCCTCGTAGACCCCGCTCGCCCACGCGTCGCGCGCCTTCTCCTGCGAACGGAGCGCGAAGGCGTCGACGCAGCCGCGATCGAGACCGTACTGCGACGCGAGCTTCTCCGCGGTCTCGCCCATCTTCATGTTCGGGACCGGGTCGGTGAGCGTCGCCCAGAGCGAATCCTCGAGCGCGGGCGCGGCGCCTAACGGCGTCCCCCAGCGCAGCCCGCGCGCGATGTGCGGCGCCTGCGACATCGACTCGCCGCCGCCGACGAGGCAGACCTCCGCCTCGCCGAGGATGATCTCCTGCGCGCCGCTGACGATCGCCTGGAAGCCCGAGGCGCAGAGGCGGTTCACCGTGAGCGCGGGCGTCTCCTGCGCGCACCCGGATCGGAGCGCGACGTGGCGCGCGAAGTACGGCGCGTCGGCCGAGGTCTGCAGCACGTTGCCGAATACCGCGTGCTGGATGTCCCCCGCGCCGACCCCGGAACGGGCGAGCGCCGCCTTCGAGGCGAGCACGCTCAGCTCGATCGCCGAGAGATCCTTGAGCGCCCCACCATAGGAGCCGAAGGGCGTGCGGACCGCGGCGAGGAAGACGATGTCGGTATCGGAGCGTTGCGTGCCCATGGTCCGGCGAGAGATGTCGCGCCGCGCGCGTCGATCTCGCGCGCGTCTATCTAATGAGTGGAATCCGTCGCGCCCGCGGGAAGCGCGGCGTGAGCCGCCGCCGAGTCGCGCTTGATAGCACCCGGATGGCTGAGCGAATAGACGTAGATCGCGATCCGGTGAATCGACGCGGAGTCGAGCACCGACGCGAACGCCGGCATCCGCGCGCTGCCGCCCTTCGGCTCGGCGACGCCGTCGTGAACGATACCCGCGATCCCCGCCACCGATCCGTCGGTGTCGAGCCATGTCGAGTCGCGGAGACTCGGCCCGAGGCTCGCGTTGCCGGTGCCGCGGGGACCATGGCAGGTGAGGCAGCTGCCGCGCGAGTTGTGATAGAGCGAGTCACCGATCGCGCTGTCGACCGCGACGAGCAGCACCGGTGTGGCCTTCGCGTGCGAGACAGCCGAATCATGGCGCGCGGCGGTGTCGCTCCGCGGCGCGGCAGTCGTCGAGTCCACACGTCGCGCGCTGCTGTCGGTGCGAACGGGCGCGACGGCCGTGTCGGCGGTGGCGTCGGCGCGGTCGCCACCACGGCAGCTCGCGGCGAGCATGAGCGCGGCGACGAGCGCGAACCGCGCGCCCTGCGTGCGGGCGTTCACGCGTCCGCGACGCCGCGCCCGCAGGTCGTGCAGAACTTCCAGCCGACCTCGAGCTCCGTGTTGCATGCCGGGCAGTGCTGCACCGTGAGATTCTGCCCGCAGTGCGGACAGAAGGTGAGCCGGCGTCCGGACGGGAGCGTGCCGTTGCAGTACCGGCAGCGTCCACCGAGCGCTTCGGCGGTCGTCGAGCGGGGAGGAGCGGACATCGTCTGCTGGAGGCTGGGCGATGAGACGGGCGAGCGCATCGGCGGGATCGTCGCGGGACGAGGAGGC
>JABFXM010000300.1 GCA_013361745.1 Gemmatimonadaceae bacterium
CATGGGTTTCGCCGCGTGCGCCGCCCGCCTGCACGCCGGGCGCGGCGCCTCTCCCGAGGACCTGAAGGCGGCCGACCGCGCCTTCGTCGCCGACGTCGCGCGCGCGGGTACCGCTGCGTGGCTTCGCTGGTTCGACCCGCATGGCGCGCAGCTGGTCCCGGGCGCCATCGTGCGCGGCGACTCCGCGCGCCGCACTCTGATGAGCACCCTGCTCGACGACCCGAAGCTCAAGCTCGTCTGGGAGCCGGATACCGCCGTCGTCGCCGCGAGTGGCGACATCGGCTACACGATCGGCCGCTCGCAGGTGCGCGAGACCCACCCCGACGGCAGCGTGACCGTGCGCTCGTCGGGACGCTACCTCACGATCTGGCGTCGTCAGCCTGACGGCTCGTGGAAGGTCGAGCTGGATACGGGCAACTCGGACCCGACGCGCTGAGCCTGGATCGCCGCTCTCGCGCGCCGTCTCCGGACCGCGGCAAGGACCGCGAGCCCCGCCGACGCGATCACGCTTCCCCACCCCACCCAGTCGCCTAACGCGAGGAAGGGCGTGCGCGCGTCGCTCGTCTGGACGCGGTACGTGCGCACCGCGGGCACGAAGAGATCCGTCGCGCCGTGCTCGCGACCGAGCGGATCGATGTAGGAGGAGATCCCGGTGTTCGCGGAGCGCACCACGGCGGCGCGCGTCTCGATCGCTCGCAGCCGCATGTGCGCTTCGTGCTGCCAGGGCGCCGTGCTGCGTCCGAACCATGCGTCGTTGGTGATGTTGAGCAGCACGTCCGCGCCGTTGCGCCGCAGCGCCCGGGCCTGCGACGGGAAGATCGACTCGTAGCAGATCAGCACCCCGAAGGCTCCCCACCGCTCGTGGTAGACGGTCGCGCCCGTGCCTCGGCCGTAGCCGCCGAAGTACTTCAGTGCGCCGAACCAGCGCGGGTTGAGGAAAGGCACACGCTCGACGACCGGTACGAGGTACTGCTTCCGCGTCGGCGGGTAGGCCCCGACCAGCCCGAGCGAGTCGGTGAGCAGCGCGGCGTTGAAGTAGTCGTAGTCCGGGTCCGCTCCGAGGCGGACCGGCGGGTACCACTGCACGTCGATGACCCCGAAGAGGATCGGCGTGTGCCCGTCCCGCCCGAGCGCGGCGAGAGTGTCGCGCCATTCGGGGTGCTCCGCCAGGTAACCCGGGAGCGCCACCTCGGGCCAGACGACGAGCTTCGCGGCATGCGCGCCGACCGCCGCGCGCGTGCCCGACGAGAGCATCCCGACGATGCGGTCGCGGTTGTCCGCCTGCCACTTCTCTTCCTGCGGAACGTTAGGCTGGACGACCGCGATCGGCGCGAGGTCGCGGAAGGCGACGTGCCCTTCCCGCCACGCTCCGTAGCCCGTCACCGCGAGGATCATGGCCACCGCGATCGCCGTCCGCCGGCCCCAGGCCGCGTCGCGCGTCGTGCCCGCTCGGCGCGCCGCGACAGCGTCGATGAGGAGACCGTTTACCGCCGCGATCCAGAACGAGCCGCCGTGCACGCCGCTGATGTCCACCGACTGCGCCAGCAGCGGCGCCTTCGCGAGCGCCAGACCGAGAGGAAGCCAGGGGAAGCCGAGCTGCGGCAGCACCTCGGTGAGCTTCTCCCACGCGACCCACGTGATCGGAACGAGGATCGCCATCGGCCACCGCGTGGCGCGCCGCGCCGCGACCAGCGTTCCGACCGCGCCCCCGGACAGCGCCGTCATCACGAAGAGCGCGCCGAAGTAGCCGAGGATCGCCAGCTTGGTGTAGATCGAGAGCGCGATCGCGATCCAGTACAGCGTCGCCCCGTAGCCGAAGAGGCCGAACCACCAGCCGAGCCTGACCCCGTCGCGCGTCGGGCAGCCGGCGTCGGCCATCGCGCGCGCGGCGAGCCCCAGAGGCACGAGGCAGACCAGCTACGCCGCGAGTGTCGGAAGCGGCGGGAAGGCGAGCAGGAACAGCAGCGCCGATGTCGCGGCGGGAACGGCCACGGACAGCGGCGGCAGAAAGCGCCGCGGGCTCACAGACGAATCTCTTTCCCCTCGTCCGCGGCCTTGTAGACGGCTTCGGCGATCTTGTGCAGCACCACCTGATCGGTCGGTGCCTCGTACTTCGCCTCGCCGCCGACGATCGCGAGAAAGTGCGCGAGCTCGGCGCGGTACGACTGCGCGAAGGCGCTCTCGCGCGCCGCGGCACCCGTCGGCGAGACGTCGACCGGCCGGCCGTTCAGCTCCTTCACGACGCGCAGTGGTGCGAGGCGCGTGCTGCCGCGTGTGGAGACCGTCTCGAACCACCAGCGGTCTTCCTCGCCGACGTAGCTCCAGTTGAGGTCGAGCGAGATCGAGAGGTTCGACCCGCACTCGAGGTGGACGAGCATCGCGTCCTCCACCGCCTGCGCGCCGCGCCCGCGATCCATGTGCGCGGTGACGCGCGTCGGATCGGGGTAATCGGCGAGCCAGAGCGCGAGATCGAGGAGCGGGATCCCGTGCTCCATGAACACCCCGCCCCCTGCTTCCGCGCGCCGCGTGCGCCATGACTCCGGCGAGCGCTTCAGGTGGTACGAGCCGGCGCGGAACGCCATCAGCCGGCCGAGCTCACCGCCGCGCAGGAAGCGGTCGAGCGCCTGCACGTCGGTCCGGAAGCGATGATTGTTGGCGACGACGACCTTCCGGTCGGCGCGCTGCGCCGCGGCGAGGATCCGCTCGACGCCGCGCGAGCCGAGGGCGAGCGGCCGCTCGCAGAGCACGTGCACCTTCGCCGCGAGCGCGCGCAGCACGTGCGGCTCGTGCAGGTGGTTCGGGGTCGCGACCACCACCGCGTCCAGCTCGTCGGTCTCGAGCAGCTCGTCGATGTCGGTGAACACGTCGGGCACCTCGAAGCGGTCGGCGAGCGCGCGCGCCTTGGCGCGGTCGTTGTCGCAGAGCGCGAGCAGCTTCACGCCCTTCGTCCGCGCGATCGCCGGCAGGTGCGCCATCTGCGCGATCCCTCCGGCTCCGACGATGCCGATCCGGATGTCCGTCACTGGGCCCCGCGGCCCGGTGCCGTATCGAAATGATAGGTCCCCACCACGCGCAGCGATCCGTAGCGCACGCCGCTCGTGAGGTCGTAGCGTCCCTGGATGCCGAAGCCGAGATGACGAGCGAGTGTCACGTCCACCCCCGTTGTGGCTGCGAAGCCTAACGCGATGTTGTCGAGCGCGGTCTCGATGACCGTGCCCGCGATCGCCTTCCCTTCCGCGTTCACGACGTGCGCGAGCATGCCCCCGCCGATGAACGGCCGCACGTTCCCGTTGCGCGGCGTCCATCGCATGTCGCCGCCGACCGCGATGTCCGACACCCGGATCGCGCCGAGGTCGAACGTCGCGCTCCGCGTCGTGTCGCGGAGCTGTTCCCGGAGGCGGTTCTCCAGCCGCTGGATCTGCTCCGCGCGGTACCGCGACCCCCAGTACGTCGCCGTGAACACGACGCGCCACCGCGGCGAGATCTCCCCGTAGTCGGCGTGCAGCGAATAGGCGGTCGTCGGGGCGATGCCGGTCGGCGCGACGGGTCCCATCGAAGCGCCGAGCGCGGTGAGCTTGAGCTTGTCGAGGTTCAGTCGCTCGAAGAGTCCTCCGCCCTCCTCCTGCGCGCGCGCCGCCGTCGCGCCGAGCGCGAGCGCCGCGGCGACGATGAATGCGGCTCGGAGCGACCTTCTACGGAACGATGCCGACACTGGTTCCCGGATAATAGGTCCGCAGGATCGTCGCCGCATCCTGTCCCGCGCGCGCGCGCCCG
>JABFXM010000476.1 GCA_013361745.1 Gemmatimonadaceae bacterium
TTCTGTCATTCACGGCAACGGCAAGCAATCGATCAAAAGCTCTTCGCCCCTTCCGTCATCCGGACGGCCGTAGGGGTCAGGGGTCAGGCGTCAGGCACCACGGCACGACGACGCCGTTCCTTACCCCCGACGCCTGACCCCTGACCCCTGCACGTCACGCGATCGTCGGAATGAAGAACGGCTGTACGATCGCGACGACTTCGGCGCGGGTCAGTGGCTCGTCGAAGGCCTCCGTCACGGCGTCGGTGCCGCCGAGGATCCCGCTCAGCGTCGCCGCGTTGATCGAAGCTTCGGCGCTGCCGTTGAAGACCACGTGCGTCGTGTTGCTCTCCGGCGTCGCGCCGCCATAGATCTTGTCGAACGCGGCGACGACCGCGGCGCTCGGCGATCCGGTCGCGCCCGCCGCGGCCGCACCACCGCCGCGGATCGTGCCGCTGAGCCGGACGACATCGGGCGCTCCCGCGGCGAGCCGGCGGATGCGACGGATCCGCGACGCGTGGCGTGCCTCGACCGAGTGGATGCGGAGCGCCGCCTCGAGCACCGTGTTGTGCGTCGAGTCGTTGTTGCCGATCAGATTCCCGGCCTGCCCCTTGTACGCGCGGACGCCGGTGTCCTCGGCGCCCTCCGCGACCGTGAGCAGGAACGCGAGGTCGGTCGTCGCCGGCGCGAAGGGGCCGGTGCCGCTCCCGCGGCCGCCGGTGAAATCGAAGTCGTTCGCGGTGAGCGTGCTCGTCGCGCCGACCGACTTGAGGAAGGCGACGTGCGCCGCCTCGTGCTTCTGGATCTGCTGCACCGTCGCCAGCGCGGCGCCGGTGACGCTGCCGCGTACGCCGGCGAACGCGGCATTCTGCGCCGCCGAGCTGCTCGTGCCGAGCACCGCGGAGTAGAACTCGTTCTCGAAGATCTCGAGCGCGAGCGCGAAGTCGAGCACGTTCTTGATGTCCGTCGGCAGCGCGGTGCTTTGCCCGAACGCCTCGCGCGACAGCGCGCCGAGGGCGACGGGGACGGAGGCCATGGCGAGTCCCATCGCGACCGTCGAGCCGTCGGCGGCGCCCTTCGCGATCGCGTCGCGGCGGCTGACGAGCCGCTGCGTGATCTCCGGATCGATGCCGTCGAGAATCGGGATGTTCTGTGTGCTGTTCATGAGTGGACTGCTCCTCGAGTGTAGGCGGATCAGCTGGCGACGGGTGCGGCCATGTCCGCGGTCGCGGCGTCGGTCGGCTGCTTCGAGATGCCGATCGTGGTGGTCACCAGGTTGAGCGAGCCGACGCGGGCGAGCACGGCGGACGGCTCCATCTTCACGTCGAGACCGTTCGCGTTCACGACGTCGTCGCCGGCGAAGGCGCGGCCGGTGGTGTCGCGCGCGTCGCGGATCGCCGCGGCGTGGCGCGCCTCGACGGAGACGATCTTCCCGGCGACGAGCAGGTTGCGGGCATCCTTGAGCTGCTTGCCGGCGCCGTTGTAGGCGGCGACGCCGAGGTCCTCGAAGCTCTGCGCGTTCTTCAGGATCGTCGCGCGGTCCGCGATCAGCGCCGCGACCGTGGTCGAGCTGAGCGCGAGCGTCGGGATGGCGCTCGAGCCCAACGCCTGCTTGAGGAACTCGCGATGCGCGACCTCGTGGTTCCGGATGTCGGTGAGCAGCTCGCGCTCCTTCGCGTCGGTGAAGAGCGTCGAGAAGTTGCTCGCGCCGACGACGGCACTGTAGAACGCCGCCTCGAGCTGCTCGAGCGCGTAGGCGTAGTTGAAGATGCCGACGTCGTTGCTCAGGTCGAGCTGTGCCTGCGCGTTGCTGGGACCCGTGATGGTGCCCTTGCTGTCGCTGCAGGCGGCGAAGAGCGTCGGGGCGAGCGCGATGGTGCCGCCCACGCCGAGCAGGCGGAGGAACGACCGGCGCGTCGACGCGCGCCAGAGATCCTCCGGACTTTCGATGAGGAGCGAGCTGCTACGTTCTGACATCAGGAGCCTCCGTCGAGTGCCGGCCGGATGTGCCGCGCACGCCCCGGCCGGAAGGAGGACGCGTGCTGAGGTCGGCTCATCTGGCACTCGATCCGGTGGCGCGTTACCGTGCTGCCACCCTCGACCATACGCGCGATCGCGCGCTGGTGCGCCTCTGAACCGGCGCGAGCGGGTGTGCATTTTGCGGGCCAGTCTGTTCATAATTAGTGAACAGATTATCGAACGGGCGAATCGTGAACCTTTGCAACGATCAGTTGAAGCTCTTTATTGAGCGAGCGCGACCGCTGGCGAGAACGCTCGCGTGAGCGGCCCGCGCGAGCTCATCGTCGACGCGATCCGCCGCCGCGTCCTCCGCGGCATCCAGGCGGGCGCGCTCCACGCGGGCGACCGGCTGCCGAGCGCGCGCGAGCTCGCCGGCGAGTTCGCGGTCGACTACCGGATCGTCATCGCCGCGTACAAGGAGATCGCCGCCGAGGGGCTGGTCGATCTCCGGCCGCGCGGTGGCGTCTATGTCGCCGCGCGACCGGCTGGCGCGCGTGGCATCCCGCCGCTCCCCGAAGCCTGGCTCGCCGACGTGCTGACGCAGGGGCTCGCGCGCGAGATCCCCGGCGCCGAGCTGCACGAGTGGCTGCGCCGCTGCACCGAGACGCTCCGCCTCCGCGCCGTCGTCGTGACGACGACCGAGGACCAAGTGCTCGGTCTCTGTCGCGAGCTGCGCGACGACTTCGGCTTCGAGGCCGAGGGGATGACCGTCGAGCAGGCGCGCGCCGCGGCCACGCCTCCCCTCGCCCTCCGCCGCGCCGACCTCCTCGTCACCACCGCGGGCCAGGAGGCCGCGGTCCGCGCGTTAGGCAGCGAGCTGCGGAAGCCGGTGATCGTGATCGAGGTGCGCGCCGATCTGGTGATCGGCGAGTGGGCGCTCCTCCTCCGCCGCCCGGTCTACGTGGTGGTCGCCTCGGTGGAGTTCGGGGAGATGCTGCGGCAGTTCTTCGCCGGCGTCGCCGGCATCGAGAACCTCCACATCCTCGTGCTCGGCCGCGACGACCTCGCGACGATCCCCGCCGACGCGCCGACGTACGTCACGCAGCAGGTGCGCCGCGAGCTTCGCGACACCGTGATCAGGGGCCGCATCCTCCCCGCGGCGCGCACGATCTCGTCGGATTCGGCGCGCGAGATCTTCGGCTTCATCGTCCGCTCGAACATCGAGGCGATGACGGGACTTGCAGAGCGCGCGAAGGAGATCTGATCGGGACTGCGGGGCTCCTGCTGTTCCTGCCGTGAATGACAGAAGGCACGAAGGCACGAAGGAATCGTTGAAAAACCCTTCGTGCCTTCGTGCCTTCCGTTCAACCAGCAAGATAGAATCTTTCGTGCTTCCGTGAGATCGGCCGAGCCGAAAGGGTCACAGTGAGGCGATGAGCGAGCCGTGCTCGAGCAGCCAGCGCACGAAGAGCGGAGCCACGGAGTCGAGCAGCGCGTGCTCCGACTGCGGCAGGAGGCGCGGGCGGAGATCGAAGTGGCAGAGCGTTCCCCACGCGCGTCCGCCGGCGAGGCGGAGCGGCACGCCCGCATACGAGATCACCGAGTCGCGCGCCGGATGCGCGACGAGCCGCGCGTCATGGGTCGCGTCACGCGTCGCGAAGGCGGCCTCGCGCGCGCAGGTGAGCGCACAGTAGGTCTCGTCGAGCGGGCAGATCGCGCCCGACACGTTGATCTCGGGATTCTCGCGGTCCACGAGATAGAGATTCCGGAGGAGCGGCGCCTGGGCGTGGTACAGCCCGGTGAAGCGGAAGCGCGTCCGCGCGTTCAGG
>JABFXM010000489.1 GCA_013361745.1 Gemmatimonadaceae bacterium
GCGCCCGATGACGATCGGCGCGAGGTCCTCGCGCAGGGGCACGAGGTCCTCGACCGTCGCCACGCGCGAGGTGAGGATGTCCCGCACCTGCGCGGGCGAGAGCTCGTGCGGGACGAGTGCGCGCAGCCATTCGTGCGAGATGTTCATCGGGCGATCTGCTCCAGGAAGCGCACGTCCGAGTCGTAGAGGATCCGGATGTCGGGGATGCCGTAGCGCTGCAGCGCGATGCGGCCCGGCCCCATCCCGAACGCCCATCCGGTGTACGTCTCGGAGTCGACACCCGCCGCATCGAGGACGCGCGGGTGGACCATCCCCGAGCCGAGGATCTCCATCCAGCCCGTGCCCTTGCACGCGGCGCAGCCGACGCCGCCGCAGAGCCGGCATTCGACGTCCATCTCCGCCGAGGGCTCGGTGAAGGGGAAGAAGCTCGGGCGGAAGCGCGTCTTCGCCGCGCCGAAGAACCTCTTCGCGAAGTGGGTGAGCGTCGCCTTCAGATCGACGAAGCTGACGCCTTCGTCGATGGCGAGCCCCTCGACCTGCGAGAACATCGGCGCGTGCGAGGGATCGAAGAAGTCGCGGCGGTAGACGTTGCCCGGGATGAGCACGCGCACCGGGGGCGCCCAGCGCTGGAGCGTGCGCACCTGCACCGGAGACGTGTGCGTGCGCAGAAGCGCGCCGTCGCCGAGGTACAGGGTGTCGTGCATGTCCATCGCCGGGTGGTCGGGCGGGACGTTCAGCGCGCCGAAGTTGTACCACTCGTGCTCCGCCTCGGGCCCGAGGGCGATGGTGAAGCCGAGCTGCCGGAAGATCTCGACGATCTCGTCGATGACGAGGGTGACCGGATGCTTCGCGCCGCGCCACTGCTCGCGCGCGGGCATCGTGAGATCGACCTCCGTCGCATCACCGGCCGGCGCGAGGCCGCGTTCGCGCTCCTCGAGGGCGCGCTCTGCCAGCGTCTTCACGCGGTTGACCTCCGCCCCCGCTTCGCGCCGCGCCTCCTGCGGGAGCGAGGGGAGCGCCTTCATCAGGTCGGTGATGCGCCCGCTCTTCCGGCCGACGAAGGCGTTGCGCACGGCGGTGAGCGCGTCGGTGGACGACGCGCCCTGGATCGCGGCGATCGCGTCGCGCTCGATCGCGCGCGCGGTGTCGAGGAACTCCTGAAGCGTCACGGAGCGATTGATACGGGTAGGGCCGCGCCCCCACCGCCGGGTGGGATCACGCGTGCCGGAACGTGCAGCGGGCGGCGGCGGTCACGACCGAGGTCGCGCCGCCGCCGCCCGTGCGAGCTGTCGAGTGCGGGCGTCGAGCGCCCGCGACCAACGGTTACGCCGCGGAGAGCGCGGAGCGCGCCTTGTCGGCGAGCGCGCCGAAGGACTCCGGATCACGGACCGCGATGTCGGCGAGGATCTTCCGGTCGATCTCGATCCCGGCCTTGTGCAGCCCGTTGATGAGCGTCGAGTAGGTCATGTCGTGCTGGTGCGCCGCGGCGTTGATGCGGACGATCCAGAGGCGACGGAACTCCCGCTTCTTGTTCTTGCGATCGCGGTAGGCATAGCGCCAGCCGCGCTCGACGGTCTCCTTTGCGGGCTTCCACAGCTTGCTCCGGGCGCCGAAGGCACCGCGGGCAGCCTTCATGATCTGCTTCTTGCGCTTCAGGCGCGCAGGTGTCGAAGTAGCGCGAGGCATGGTAGCTCCTTAGGCCTGAATGAGGCGCTTGATGTTCTTGATCTCCCCGTTCGTGGCGAAGGTCGTGGACTGCCGGAGGCGGCGCTTCCGCTTCGAGGTCTTCTTGGTCAGGATGTGGCTCTTGAACGCCTTGTAGCGCTTGACCTTTCCGGAGCCGGTCACCTTGAAGCGCTTCGCGGCGCCCTTGTGCGTCTTCATCTTCATCTGATAGCTCGCCTCATTTGGGCGTGAGAATCATCGTCATCGACTTCCCTTCCAGACGCCCGGCGCTCTCGATCTTGCCGATATCGGCGAGCTCCTGGGCCACCCGGTCGAGCACGGCCTGACCGAGCTCCGGGTGCGCGACCTGACGGCCGCGGAACATCATGGTCACCTTGACCTTGTTCTTCTCCTCGAGGAAGCGCCGCGCGTGGCGGGTCTTCGTGTCGAAGTCGTGATCATCGATGCCGGGACGGTACTTCACTTCCTTGAGCTCGATGATGTGCTGCTTCTTCTTGGCGACCCGGGCCTGCTTCGCCATCTCGAACTTGTACTTGCCGTAGTCCATGATCCGGACGACGGGGGGCCGCGCCGTGGCGGCGACTTCCACCAGATCGAGCCCCTGCTCCTCTGCCATGCGAAGCGCGGCATCTACCTCGAGAATGCCGAGCTGACTGCCATCCGCGCCGATCACGCGTACTGGGGAGATGCGGATCTGTCGGTTGACGCGGACTCGCTTCGTCGTGTCCTGAATAGCCGTTACCCTCGCAGAGGAAATAAAAAAAATCGCGGATTCCCCCTGGAAGTCCGCGATAGGCACACGCCTTCCCCACCGCTGGGAAAGGCTGCGTGTTTACCTCGACTCCTGTAGCACACCTCGCGAATGGACGATGCGAGGGCCAGAGGGTGGGGCCGCCGTGGGCGGACCGCTTAGCATGTTGTCGTCGCGAAAGTTAGGGCGTGCCCTATCTCTCGTCAAGTGAGGCGTCAGCGCAGCCCGTACGCCTTCCCGTCGTGCCGTGTGCGCCCCCACGCGACGCTCGCATCGTGCTCGAAGATCAGGAGCCATTCCTCCCGCTCCGCCCGCGCCAGCAGATGCCGCTTGCTCTCGAGCGTGACGAGCGGCTCGACGTCGTAGCCCATGATCCACGGGAGCGGAAGGTGCGCCGACGTCGGCACCACGTCGCCGAGGAAGAGCGCCTTCGCGCCCTCGGACTCGATCAACACGCTCTGATGGAAGGGCACGTGGCCCGGTGTCGGCAGCACGCTGATGCCGCGGACGATCTCGCGCTCCCCCTCGACGAAGTCGAGGACGCCGGCGTCGTGCAGGGGGACGAAGTTGTGGGGGAAGTAGCTCGCCGCCGTGCGCTCGTTGGTGTGCGTGGCGTATGCGTACTCGCCGCGCTGCACGACGTAGCGCGCCTTCGGGAACGTCGGCCGAACGACGCCGCTCTGGTCCCGCCACGTGTTGCCGCCGCCGTGATCGAAGTGCAGATGCGTGCTGATGACGACGGAGACGTCCTCCGGCCGCACCCCGAGCTGCGCGAGGCCGTCCTCGAGCGCGGTGCGCCCGCCGGCACCGCGATTCTCGATGCCGTAGATGTCGCAGAACTTCTCCGACTCCTTGTTCCCTGCGCCCGTATCGACGAGCACGAGCCCCGATTCGTGCTCGATGAGCAGGCAGCGCATGCCTAACGGTATGCGGTTGCGCTCGTCGGCCGGGATGCGGCGCTCCCAGAGCGGCTTCGGCACGACGCCGCACATCGCCCCGCCGTCGAGCTTCTGCCCGCCGGCCTGGATCGCGTGCACCTTCAGCGCGCCGAGCGTCGTCGACTGGACGAGCGGAGTGGGAGCTGCCATCAGGCGGTCGTGTCGCGGTTGACTGGCATCGGCATCGCCGGCGGGCGACGCGTACGGCGGCGCGCGGCCCGGGTGCCGGCGAGCCGGTCGAGGTGATCCCAGGTCGCGCACTCGTGGTCCTGCTGCGCGGTCCTCAGCATCCGGAGCAGGCAGTGCGCGGTCGCGACGGCGTCGCCCGCCGCGCGGTGGCGTCCCTCGATCTCGACGCCGTAATGATTGGCGACCCAATCGAGCGA
>JABFXM010000157.1 GCA_013361745.1 Gemmatimonadaceae bacterium
GCGCGCGGCTGCTCGCGGCGGCCGGCCGGCGCGCGGCCGGCGCGCCCCTGCAGTACGCGACTGGACGCGCCGCCTTCCGGCATCTCGTGCTCGACGTGGACGAGCGCGTGCTCATCCCGCGGCCGGAAACGGAGCTTCTCGTCGACTTCGCGCTCGCCGGTCTCGCGCCGGGAGGAATCGCGATCGACGTCGGCACGGGATCAGGGTGTCTCGCGCTCGCGCTCGCGAGCGAAGGGCGCTTCGAGCGGGTCATCGCGACCGACATCTCCTCGGACGCGCTGGCGGTCGCTCGCGCGAACGCGAGCAACGTCGCGCCGGCATTGCGCTGCCCCGTGGAGCTCCGCCAGGGGTCGCTCCTCGGGCCGGTCGCGCGTGAACGCGCACGACTGGTCGTCTCGAATCCGCCGTACATCGCGTCGGGCGAGGCGGCGTCGCTCCCGCGGTCGGTACGTGACTGGGAGCCCGCGCTCGCGCTATACTCGGGGAACGAGGGGATGGCCCACATCGCGCGCCTCGTGACCGAGGCCGCGACCGTGCTCGAGCCGCGGGGACGGCTCGCGATGGAGGTCGACGCCCGACGAGCGTCGCTCGCCACCGAGCTCGTCGCCGCGGACGGGCGCTACGAGGCGATCGAAGTGCGGCTCGATCTCACGGGCCGCGAGCGGTTCGTGCTCGCGCGGCGACGGGCGAGCGAGGATGACGGCGATGCCTAACGACAAGCCGCCCCGGCGGGCGACGAGGGGAACGAGATGATCGACGACAAGGCCAGGGAGCTCGGGCGCCTCATCGGCCAGAGCAGCGAGTATCAGGCGGTGAAGCGCGCGAACGACGCGCTCGGCGGCGACAAGGAAGCCGTCACGCTCCTGCAGCAGATGGAGACCCTCCGCACCGACGCGCAGCGGATGATCGAGCGCGGGGAGCGGCCGAGCGAGGAGATGGAGCAGAGCCTGGACGATCTGCTCGGCAAGGTGCAGCGCAACCAGACCTATCAGCGGCTCGTCGTGGCGCAGGAGAACTACGACAAGCTGATGATGAAGGTGAACGATTGGATCGTCGAGGGTATCAAGAAGGGCGCGACGAGCTCGATCATCACGCTCGGCTAGATGGCCCCGGCGCGGCGCGGCCTGCTGCTCGTCGTCGAGGGGCCGGAGGGAGCGGGCAAGTCGACGCAGGTGAAGCGGCTCAGCGCGTGGCTCGGCGGCCGCGGCCAGCGGCATCTGGAGCTGCGCGAGCCGGGAGGAACGCCGCTGGGAGAGCGGATCCGGGAGATCCTGCTCGACGATCCGACGCGCGAGATCAGCGCGCCCGCCGAGGCGGCACTGTTCATCGCGTCGCGCGCCGAGCTGGTGGAGCGGATCGTCCGGCCGGCGCTGGAGCGGGGAACGGTGGTGACGCTCGATCGGTTCTTTCTCTCGACGTACGCGTACCAGGTGCACGGCCGCGGGCTGCCCGAAGACGAGGTCCGCGCCGCGAACATGCTGGCGACGGGGCGGCTGACGCCGGATCTGACGATCCTGCTCCGTCTCTCGTCGGAAGAAGGGATGAAGCGAGCCGACCGGCGCGGGATCCGCGACCGGATGGAGTCGGTCGGCGATGGCTTCCATCGTCGGGTGGAGCAGGCGTTCCAGCGGTTCGCGACGGTCGAGTGGCAGCATGCGCATCCCGAGTGCGGCCCGATCGTAGCGGTGGACGCCGGGGGGAGCGAGGACGACGTCGAACGGTCGAGTCGCGAAGTGCTCGCGGGTCGCTGGCCCGACATTTTCGCTGGCTGACTGATGCGGGCAACGTCCGGTACAGCACACATGGCAATCCGTTCGCGGGCAACGATCGTCACACTCGTCCTCTGCACGACGCTCGCGTCGGGCGGATGGCTGATGGAGCGCGGGCTGCGCGGCACCGGCGGCTCGGGCTCGGGGGCGAAGCTGTTCAGCAAGGTGATGGCGCTCGTCGAGGACTCGTACGTCGACTCGGTGCCGGAGGGTCAGCTCTACAAGAAGGCCGTCGAGGGGATGCTCGACGAGCTGAACGACCCGCACTCGATGCTGCTCGGGCCCGACAGGCTGCGCGCGCTCACCGAGAGCACGAGCGGCCACTACGCCGGCGTCGGGATCCAGATGGACCTGCGCGACGGGTGGATCACCGTCGTCGCGCCGGTGTCCGGCGGTCCGGCGGAGCGCGCCGGGATCCGCACGGGCGATCGCATCGTCGAGGTCGAAGGGAAGTCGACGTCCGGTTGGACCTCGGACGATGCGTCGAAGGCGCTGCGCGGCCCGCCGGGCTCGCCGATCCACCTGATGGTGGAGCGGCCCGGTGTGACCGAGCGGATCCCCGTGCAGCTGCAGCGCGAGGAGATTCGCGTCTCGCCGGTGGCGCACACGCGGATGCTCGGCGGCGACGTCGGCTACGTCGAGATGACGATCTTCAGCGAGGCGAGCGCGCGCGATCTGCGCAACGCGATCGAGAAGCTGCGCGCGCAGGGGATGCGGAAGCTCGTCTTCGATCTGCGCGGGAACCCGGGCGGTCTGCTCGACCAGGGCGTGCAGGTGGCGGAGCTGTTCCTCGACCCGGGGCAGCGCGTCGTCTCGACGCGGGGCCGCACCGAGGACGCGACGCTCGAGTTCACCGACGACACGCCGCAGCAGTGGGCGGACATGCCGATCGTGGTGCTGGTGGATCACGGGAGCGCGAGCGCCTCGGAGATCGTCGCCGGCGCGCTGCAGGACCAGGATCGCGCCGCGATCGTCGGCGCGCAGTCGTACGGGAAGGGAAGCGCGCAGAGCCTCTTTCCTCTCGGAACCGACGGGGCGCTCAAGCTGACGACGGCGAAGTGGTTCACGCCGCTCGGCCGCAGCATCGATCGTCCCTCGAAGTCCGACGACGATCAGGACGACGAGGCGTCGCCCACGCGGCCGGCGCCGGTGCGCGTGAAGACGCCGTCGGGACGCGTCGTCGTGGGCGGCGGTGGCATCACGCCGGACGTCACCGTCGAGGACACGGTGCGGCCTCCCGCCGAGCGGGCGTTCGAGCAGGCGTTAGGCAAGAACGTGGCGGCGTTCCGCGACGCGCTCGCCGCGTACGCCCTCGAGCTCAAGGGGACCGGCAGGATCACCTCGCCGGACTTCACCGTGACGCCGGAGATGCGGAACGCGCTCTACCAGCGCCTGCGGGCGCGGAAGATCGTCATCGACAGCACGACGTGGGCGCGCGCCGAGCCCCTGGTGACGCGGATCCTCGGCGCGCAGATCGCGCGCTACGCGCTGGGCCCGGACGCGGAGTTCGCGCGCGGGCTGCGGAACGACAAGGCGCTCGCCGCCGCGCTCCAGCTGCTGAACGGCGTGCGATCGCAGCGGGAGCTGCTCGACCGGGCGGCGACGCTCGGCGCGGCGACGAAGGTGGACTCGACGTCGCGGAAGTGACCGACTCCGTCTTCATCCTCGGCGCGGGGCGGGCTGGGCGCGGGTTATCCCGCGCCCTTCGCGCGTCGGGAGTGATGGTCGTCGGGCTTCATGGTCGGCACGCCGAGAGCGGCCCGGACGCGGTCACGGCGGGCGCTATCCCCGGATCGATCGCCGCGGCGAACGTCGTCATCGTCGCCGTGCGCGACGGGCAGCTCGGCGAGGCGTTAGGCGAGCTGGCGAGCGCGCGGCTGGCCCCGGGCGCGGCGGTGCTGCATGCGAGCGGAAGCGCCGAGCCCGCGCTCGAGGCGCTGCGGAGCGCCGGGCATCCCGCGGGGACCTTTCACCCGCTGGTGCCGATCG
>JABFXM010000411.1 GCA_013361745.1 Gemmatimonadaceae bacterium
GACCGCCGTCGCGACCGACGTGACCGGCGTGTCGTTGGGCGGCGGACCGCTCTTCCGCGACGACACGCGCTGGACGCTCGAGGGAGCGAACGAGACCTACTGGTACCGCCGCGGCTCGCGGCACCGGTTCCGCACGCAGCTCTGGGGGCGCGCCGACGGCGCGGCGATGAGCGGGATCGCGAATCGATTCGGCACGTACGGCTTCAGCAGCATCGCCGACCTCTCGGCAGGCCAGCCGTCGAGCTTCAGCCGGACGCTCGCGCAGCCGGATCGCAGCGGCAGGGTATGGAACGCGGCGGCGGCGTTCGCGCACACGTTCGTCCCGTCGCGCTTCTTCAGCGTCATCTACGGCGCGCGTCTGGAGAGCGACGGGTTCCTCGATTCGCCGCCGTGGGATGCCGCGCTCGCGAGCGCGTTAGGCATGCGGACGGGCGCCGCGCCGTCGCGCGTCCACGTCAGCCCGCGCGCGGGCTTCACCTGGACGTACAACCGCGACAAGGAGAACGGGAACGGGGGCATGTGGTCGAACACCGGCCGCTTCAACCGGACTCCCGTTGGCACCTTCCGCGGCGGGATCGGGGAGTTCCGCGACCTGCTGCGTCCGGACATCCTCGCCGACGCGAGCGTCTCGGGAGGTACTCTGCTCCTCTCCTGCATCGGCAGCGCGGTGCCCGCCGCGAACTGGTCGCAGTTCGCCGCCGACCCGACGACGATCCCGACCCAGTGCGCCGGGGGCGGCGGCGTGCTCGCCGAGCGTGCGCCGGCGGTGACGCTGATCTCGCCCGAGTACGACGTCCCGCACAGCTGGCGCGCCTCCCTCGACTGGTCCACCGACGTCGGCAAGGTGCTGCTCAAGGCGGGCGTGCTCGGATCGTACGATCTGGCGCAGCCGGGGACGGTGGACGCGAACTTCGCGGCCGTGCCGCGCTTCGCGCTCGACCCGCGCAGCGAAGGCGGGCGCACGATGTGGGTGTCGCCGAACGCCGTCGACAGCGCGAGCGGCGCCGTGTCGCCCGCCGAATCGCGACGGGCGTCGCAGTACAGTCAGGTCGGCGTGCGGACGAGCGACCTGCGCGGCTACGGCGGGCAGTTCACGACGACGATCCAGCCCGACATCTTCAAGTGGCGCATCCCCTTCTATACGGCACTGACGTACACGCTGCAGTCGAGCCGCCGCCAGTACCGCGGCTTCGACGGGGCCGCGTTCGACGACCCGCGGCGGCGCGAGTGGGCGCCTAACGCGAACGACGCGCGCCACGTCTTCCTCGTCTCCGGAGGGGTCGAGGTCCCGAAGACGGGGACGCTGACGCTCTTCTCGCGGATCCAGAGCGGGCTCCCCTTCACGCCGATCGTCCAGGGCGACGTGAACGGCGACGGCCGCTGGGGGGACCGCGCCTTCATCCCCGCGCCGGGAAGCGGCGACGCGGCGGTCGACGCGCAGCTCTCCTCGCTGCTCCGTAGCGGGTCGTCCACGGCGCGCGCGTGCGTCGCACAGTATCTCGGCAGGATCGCGGACCGCAACGGCTGCCGCGGGCCGTGGACGCAATCGTTGAACATGCAGTTCAGCCCGCGCACCCCGGAGAGGTGGGCGCGGCGGGTGACGGCGAGCATCTACATGGAGAACGTGCTCGGCGGTCTCGATCAGCTGCTCCACGGAAACGACCTGCGCGGATGGGGCTCGCAGGACCGTCCCGACCCCGTGCTGCTCGTTCCGCGCGGCTTCGACGCGACGAGCCGGCGCTTCCGCTACGACGTGAACCCGCGTTTCGCCGACACGCGTCCCGGTCGCACGCTGTATCGGAGCCCCTTCCGCATCTCGCTCGATTTCTCGATCGACCTCGCGGTGCCGTATCCCGTGCAGCAGCTCCGCCGCGCGCTCGAGCCGGTGCGCGGTCCGAACCGCACCTGGCAGCGGCGCGGCGCCGACTCCCTCGCCGCGTTCTATCTCTCGCGGACGAGCAGCATCTACAAGGCGATCCTCGAGCAGAGCGACTCGCTCTTCCTGACGCGCGGTCAGATCGAGAACCTCCAGCGAGCCGACTCCGCCTTCTCGTCGCAGGTGCGCGCGCTGTACGTGCCGTTAGGCGAGTACCTCGCGACGCGCGGCGAGCCGGGAAAGGCGGAGCTGGACAGCGCCGAGGCGACGGAGAAGGCGTACTGGAAGCTCTTCTGGCTGCAGCCGGAGATCGCGGACACGCTGGTGACCGGCACTCAGAAGGAGCTCTTCCCGCTGCTGAAGGCGTTGACAGGGGTGCCGAAGGACTCGCGGGAGCATTCGCGGTTCATGTTCATGCATCCAGTGGTGTTGAGTGACAGGCCGGCGCCGGTGGTGAAGCCGAAGGGGACGAACGTGCAGATGAATACGTCTCCATGATGGTGGGGCGGGAAGG
The DNA here is from genome assembly GCA_013361745.1 of Gemmatimonadaceae bacterium. Lineage (GTDB taxonomy): Bacteria > Gemmatimonadota > Gemmatimonadetes > Gemmatimonadales > Gemmatimonadaceae > JABFXC01. The sequence goes on from JABFXM010000411.1 coordinate 2,391, forward strand.
ACCTCGTTGCCTTCTGTTATTCCCGCCTGAAGCAGTCGTACCGTGAGGCCGACGCGCCTCTTGATCCGGTGACTCGGGGCGGGTCTTGTCGCGGGTCGCGTCGGGGTCCGTCGGTCCGCCCAGATCGCGCGGTTTGCGGGGGAGGACAGCCGAGGTGCTGAGGCTCGTGAGAACAGCCACGTGGCCTGGTTGTTCTCGAGACTCTCAGAGCCTCAGCCATCTCCCTGCAAATCGGGCGATGCTCGAATGCTCACCGAGCCCCGACGCGACCAGAGAAGGAAGCGCCGCCGAGCCACCAGTCCTGCCCCCCGCCCCCGGCTTCGGGGTCTCCCGACGGACCTGGGGAGCGCGCCCCGGAGGGCGAGCCCTGCATGAAGATGACCGCGCGCGGCCGTCAGGCCGGGGCGACCGCGTCGAAGATCGGGAGGAGCGGGATGGCGAGCTCGGTCGCGGCGCCGACGGGATGCCAGCGGAGCGTCTCCGTTATGATCTCCGGTCGCTCGTCCTCGGGACGCCAGCGCTCGACGAGGCGCGACTCCGCGTCGACGATCCAGTACTCGGCGATACCCGCGCGCTGGTAGCGGGGACGCTTGACGATGCGGTCACGGCTGCGGGACGACGGCGAGAGGACCTCTATCGCGAGAATCGGCAGACCGCCTTCGGCCCAGCTGCGCGGCGGGCGATCGCCAGTGCGGTGCAGCACGAAGAGATCCGGCTGGACGATCGTGTCTTCCGCCAGCTCGATGTCGGACGGCGACGAGAGTGCCCACCCGACCGGCTCCGCGCGAAGGTACTCGAGCAGCACCCCGAAGAGCGCCGAGACGACGAACTGGTGCGGCGCCGCCGGCGACGGAGTCACGTAGTGGACCCCGTCGATGATTTCGTGGCGTTGCCTGTCCTCGGGCAGGGCCTCGAGCATGGCGCGCGTCCAGCGCACCGGCGGCTGCGGAGTCGCTGCGGGCATGACCATATCGATCGCCTCGGCGAGGGGAGGAGCGCAAGGGGCACGCGGCAGAGTGGGGCCGGCCGCCGCAGCTTGCGTCATCGGGACGGTGCGGGCATGATCGGATCGCTCGCGCGGACTGCCTTTACTGTCAGAGGGTGCGGGCAGCTTCGGGACCGCGGCGATTCTCCCCCAACCCGGCGCACATGGCATTCAAGGCGGCAGTGGCGACGATCATCGGGAAGACGATCAAGCACGTGGTGGTGAAGGAAGGCGACAGCTCACCGCGGTCGCAGGTGTTCCTCGTGTTCACGGACGACAGCTACTACGAGTTCTACTCGACGCACGGGACGATCGCCGGCGCGGGCGCGGAGGACATCGGCGGGATCGAGGCGGTGCGGAGGTATCTTCCCGAGCAGCGGATC
>JABFXM010000170.1 GCA_013361745.1 Gemmatimonadaceae bacterium
GGTCGGCGGCGCCGCGACCGGGATTCGCTCCGGCTGTGAATGATTGAAGGCAGGGAGAACTGCCCTTGCCGTGAATGACAGAAGGCGCGAAGGACTTCTGTTCAATCAGCTCAAGCACTGGAGCAGCCGCTGATTCGACCCTTCGTGCCCTTCCGTTCAATCAGCTGCAGCATCAGGCGTCCGCCGATGGCGTGGCGCGGCACGCTCGCATAACATTTCCAGCATGCCCGCATGCATCGCCGCCGATCTCGAAGTGAGCGACGACCGGCCGCTCACGAGCGTCGCCCTCACGTGAGCGACGCGTCGGCGCCGAGCGAGCGCGCCCAGACGTTAGGCGAGGAGATCGCGAGCAGCATCACCCATGGCGTCGGACTCGCGGCGAGCATCGTCGCGCTACCCCTGCTCGTCGTCGCCGCGCTGCGCGAGGGCGACGCATGGCGTGTCACGAGCGCGTCGATCTTCGGCGTGTCGCTGATCCTGCTCTATACCGCGTCCACGCTGTATCACGCGCTCCCTCGCTCGCGCGCGAAGAACGTCTTCCGCGTCATCGACCACTCGGCGATCTACGCCTTGATCGCGGGCACATACACGCCCTTCCTCCTCGGGCCCCTGCGCGGACCGTGGGGATGGTCGCTGCTCGCGATCATCTGGGCGCTGGCGATCGCGGGGATCGTCGCCAAGTCCACGCTCGGCTTCCGCTGGGCGCGGCTCTCGACCGCGGTGTACCTGCTCATGGGATGGGCCGGGATCGTCGCGGCGAAGCCGCTGCTGGAGAGCATCAGCGCCGCGGGCATCGCCTGGATCCTCGCCGGCGGGCTCGCCTACAGCGCGGGCGTCGTCTTCTTCATCTGGGACGACCGCATCCGCTACGGGCACGCGATCTGGCATCTCTTCGTCGCGGCGGGGAGCGTCTGCCACGTCGTCGCGGTGCTCGGCTACACGGGAGCGCCACATGTCGCCTGACGCATCCGACGAGCGGACCGTCCACCCGCGGATCGGCGAGCTGCTCGAGCTGCTCGAGGAGACGCGTGCCTCGCTGACGATGGCCGTCGCGGAGGTGCCTGAAGACCGCCGCGACACCCGCGCAGGCGAAGGCCGGTGGACGGTCGGGGAGATCCTCGATCACCTGCACCGGATCGACGCCGGTTTCGCGCGACGCCTCCAGAAGATCGTCGCCGAGGCGAAGGAGCGCGGCACGCCGGCCGAGCACGAGAGCTCGTCGATCCTCGACCGGCTCGACCCGAAGCTCGTGCTCGACCGCTCGCGCCGGCTCGAGGCGCCCGAGATCGTCCGGCCGGCGTCCGATACCCGGGCGTCCGACGCGCTGGCCGCGCTGGCGGAGAGCCGCGCCGCCGTCCGCGCCGCTCTGACCGCGGCGAGCGGGCTCGCGTTAGGCACGATCACGTTCCAGCACTCCGTCCTCGGCGTGCTCGACATGTACCAGGCGACGATCTTCCTCGGGCTGCACGAGGCGCGGCACGCCGAGCAGATCCGCGAGATCGCCCGCGCGGGACGGGCGTGAAGCGGCGCGTGATCTCCGCCGCGCTCGAGCCCTGGCTCGTCTACCTCGTCGTCGTCGGCTTCTTTCTCGCGAGCTGGTGGCGCGGCGTCTCGCTCGGCGAGCTCGATCTGCGACTCGACGACAAGGCGGCGCTCGGCACGCTCGTCGTCGAGGGGATCTTCGCGCTCGCGTTCGTGCCCTGGCTCTGGTGGCGCGGCTGGCGCGTCGACGCGATGACGGAGCCCGCCGGCCCCTTCGACGTCGTGCGCGGGATCGGGCTCTGGTTCCTCACCGTGCTCGCTCTCGCGGCGTCGTTCGGGATCGTCACGATCATCAACGCCGACTACGCGAAGACGCCGGACGCTCCGCCGCTCGCCATCGCGCTGACTCGTCCGGTGATGCTCGCGGTCTCGATCCTCAACGCGGTGTTCGAGGAGTTTCTCTGGCTCGCCTACGGCGTCACCGCGCTCGAGCGCCGGATCGGGAAGACGCGCGCCTGCGCGGTGAGCCTCGGGCTGCGCACGGCGATCCACGCCTATCAGGGCGGGCTCGCCGTCGTCGGCGTGCTGCCGCTGGGACTCGTGTTCACCGTCTATTACGCGATGTCGCGCCGGGTCTGGCCGGTGATCGTCGCGCACGCATTGCAGGACGCGTTCGCCTTCGCCGCGCTCGCCGCGATGAGCCAGGCCGCGCGCTGACCCGCGTCTCCCGGGCATCGGGCTTGCCTGACTGGAAGGGACGATGTCACGCGCATTCGTCAACGAGGACGCGGGCGGCAACGCGCCGCGACGCGGTTACGGCCTCCCCGATCGCGACGACCCGGGCTACGACGCGGCCGCCGCCGCGGCACTGCTCGAGGCCGCGCGCGCCGGCGAGACTGAGAGCGCCGAGCTGGCCACCGGCTACTACTGGGGCGAGCCGAAGCTCCATACCCACGTGCGAAGGATCCGCGACCGCGCGATCAGAGAGGGGGACGACCGCCTAGAGCAGCTCGCGACGCGCTTTCTCCGCTAGGGGCGGGAAGCAGAAGGCCATAAGCTGGAGGCAACCACGTTGACCGCAGTCGCCTCCAGCCTCCTGCCTAAAGCCTCCTGCCTACTTCGTCCCCGCCACCGCGGGGCGATCGAGCACGATGAACCGCACGTCGTCGGTCGCGACCTGGCGGAGCCAGCTCTTGAGGTCCTCGATGCGCTCCTTCGGCAGGACGCCGGTGCGGCCGCGGAGGCGGCGGGTGACGACGAGCTCGCGACCGTTCTGCGCGTACTTCGCCTCGTAGAGACCGAAGGGGCCGTCCGCGGTGACGTTCTGCGGGACGCGCGCCTTCCAGCCTTCCGGCAGGGTGACGCGGAACTCGCTGAAGGTCGTGATCGGTCCGATGATCCCCGCGACCTCGATCGGGAAGTGCCGCTCTCCGCGCTCCTCGAGGTTGTTGACCATGTTCTCCGCCCAGCCGCTCAGCCCACCGATCGGGATGCTGAGGATGTCGGTGTCGCCGGAGCGCTTCGACGCCATCCCGTTGCGCACCTTCAGCGTGTCCTTCGGTTGGGCCTGGAGATTCTTTCCCTCGAAGCCGACGAGGCTGTCCCCGCTCGCGCCGCGGAAGATCCCCGTCGCGATCGCGCGCGACACGTTGGCCTTCTGCGTCGAGTCGAGCGGCGTCGTGAACATCCCGCGCAGCGGATACTGCCGAGTGCCGGTGCCGGTCTCGAGGTAGCGGCCGTTGAAGCGCCCGTCGGTGCCCAGCTCGCCGACGATGTGCATCTCGCTCGCGTTGCGGTCGATCGAGTCGAGGGGGAAGCGGATCTGCTCCGTGAGCCCGTCGTCGTGGACGACGATCCCGAACTCGCCCTGCTCCCCGTAGGGCAGCGAGCCGACCGGGGTGAGCTCCGAGGTCAGGTCGAGATAGAGATACTTCCCGTCGGGCCGCTTCACGGCGGCGATCTCGTGGTTGAACTGGTCGATCGAGGCCATCGTCGTGTCGACGCCGCCGCCGGAGCTGAGGAGCACCGGATAGGCGGTGATGCCTAACGCGCGCGCGGCGGCGACGAACATCGTCGCCTTGTCCTTGCAGTCGCCGAACTTCTTCGCGAACATCTCGGCCGGTGTGCGCGGCTGGTAGCCGCCGATGCCGAGCGACACCGAGACGTAGCGGAAGTCCTGCGCGACCCAGCGATGCACCGCGCGCAGCGTGTCGTCGGCCGTCTTCGCCTTCGCGATCACGGTGTCGAGCACCTTCCGGATGTCCGGGGTGA
>JABFXM010000115.1 GCA_013361745.1 Gemmatimonadaceae bacterium
CGAGTACGCGCGCGTTCTCGCCGTCGCTGACGCGCGCATGCCCGACAGCGCGACGCTCCACGCCGCGATGCGGAGCAAGTCGGCCCCGGTGCGCGCCGCGGCGACGCTCGCCGCGGGGCAGGTGCACCTCCGCGTTGCGGCGCCGATGCTCCGTGTCCTGCTTCGCGATGCCGACACCGCCGTCGCCGCGCGGGCGGCGTTCTCGCTCGGGCTCCTGCACGACACCGCGTCGATCGCGTCGCTCGATTCCGCTCTTGCCGCGAGCGCGACGGTCGCCCGAGAGGCGGCCTTCGCCCTTGGCGAGATAGGAGAGCCCGCTCGCGCCGCGATCACCGCCCCCATGGCGAGCGCGGCGCCTCCGGTGCGCTCGGAGCTGCTCCTCGCCGCCGCGAAGCTTCGTCCCGTTCCTGCTCCCACGGTGATCGCGGCGCTCGCCGGCCCTGACCTGTGTGTTCGGTGGGCCGCCGCCTATGCACTCGCGCGCCCGCGAGTCGCGGCGGGCGTGAGCGCGCTCGTCGCGCTCCTCGACGACGCCAGCCTCCAGGCCGTCGACCCGCACGTTCGATCCGAGGGATCATACGAGTGCGCGCCGTCCGAGATCCGCGCGCAGATCGCGCGAGCGCTCGTCCGTCCCGTGACCGGCGATTCGCTCGCGGCGCGGGCGACCGTCGCGCTCCGCCGGCTCGTCGCCGATCCCGCGGCGCACGTCCGCATCAACGCGCTGCGCTCCATCGCGACCTTCGGCGATTCCGGCGTCGCGGTCCTCGTCGCGGCGACGCGCGATCCCGACCCGAACGTCCGCATAGCGGCTGCGCAGTCGCTCGCCGGTCGTCGCCTCGCCGGGGACCTCTGGGCGTCGCTCTGGAACGCGGACACGAGCCTGATGTACCGGCGCGGCCTCCTCGAATCCGCCACACGGTCCGGCGTCGTCATCCCGGCGCAGAGCACATGGGGTGCCGCTGGCGACTGGCACATGCGTGCCGCGCTCGCCGACGCCGCGGCGCTCGCGCCTTCCGCCGCTCGAGGGACCGGGATCGCCGAGTCGCTCCTTGCCGATCCCGATCCGCGCGTTAGGCAGTCCGCGGTCGCGGCGGTTGCCGCGTTCCTCGATTCCACGGGCGGGGCATCACGTCGTGCAACCGTCGTGCGAAGCCTTCGCGACCCGGATTTCTTCGTGCGCGCCACAGCGATCCTCGCCCTCGCCGACAGCGCCCGCGCGAGCGAGGTCCCGGCTGTTCTCGCCAGCTACGCGCTCGCCGCCCGCGACTCGGGCAATGACGCGCGCATCGCGGCCATCCGCTATCTCACCAGCGCATGGCGTCGCGACAGCGCTTCCTTCTCCGACTCTGTCCGCATGGCCGTCTCCGCGCTGCGGCCGTCCGATGACCCGCTCGTGCGAGCGGAAGCGAATGGGAATCCGCTGTTGGCCGGCTGGCCCGGCACCGAAGGCGTCGCGCGCCCGGCGCGATGGTACGAGGGCGTGGTGCGCGACATCGTCGCCGCCACCCTCGCCGGCGCGCCTCTCCGCGCGCGGATCGAGACCGCGCGCGGGCCGATCACGCTCGAACTGCTCGGCGTCGACGCGCCCCTCACGGTGGAGAATTTCGTGCGTCTCGCGCGCTCCGGATTCTACCGCAACGTGCACTTCCATCGCGTCGTGCCGAACTTCGTGGCGCAGGACGGGGATCCGCGTGGTGACGGCAACGGCGGCCCCGGCTACGCCATTCGCGACGAGTTGAATCTGCAGCGGTACTCGCGCGGCGCGGTGGGGATGGCGCTCTCCGGTCCGGACACCGGCGGAAGCCAGTACTTCCTCACGCTCTCGCCGCAGCCACATCTCGATGCGCGCTACACCATCTTCGCCCGGGTGGTCGCGGGCGAGGATGCGATGGACCGCCTCCTCCAGGGCGACGCCATCTCGAACATCGTGGTCCTCCCATGATGCGTCGCATCCTCGCAGTTGGGGCGCTGTTCGTGCTCGGCCTCGGGGCCGCGTGCGTCCCGAAGGCGCCGCCGCTGGCCGGTGGCCCGGCGCCCGCAGTGGTCCCGCGTCTCGAGCTGCCGGCCGGCCACACTCGCTTCGTCTTCGGCTGGTCGTACGAGGATCCGGACATGCGCGGCCGCGGAGACGGCGCCATCCGCGCCGCCGCCCCCGACAGCGCGCGCCTCGACCTGTTCATCGCCGGTGGTCTCGGCGGAGCGACGGCCGTCCTCATCGGTGACCAGCTCCGCGCGCCGGGGCCCGACGCCGTTCGTAAGATGGTCCCTCCGCCTCCGCTTCTCTGGGCGGCCCTCGGACGACTCGCGGTGCCTCCCGCCGCCGACACCGTCGCCCGGCTCGACGGCGACACCCTCCGCATCGACATCGGACGTGGCTCCGTCTGGCGCGTCACCGTGGCCGGCGGAACGCTGAAACGTCTGGAGCGGATCGACGATGGGCGGATCGTGCAGAGCGTCCGTCGCGCCGACGACCGCCACGTGCGATATTACGATGCGAGCGCGCGACGGTCGCTCGACTTCACCATCACGAGCGTGGATCACAACGTCGATTTCGATGCGTCGATCTGGTCGCTCTAGCTTGGCTCTGGCGCTGCTTCTCGCGGCGATCGCCGCCTGCTGGCCCTACGGCTTCGCGGGGGGCGGGCTGCCGCAGCACATCCGCACCGTCGCGGTCCTCCCATTCGAGAACGAGACGCCGCAGGCGGAGCTCCAGTCCGAGGTCTGGCAGGCGCTCCGTGGCGAGCTGCAGTCTCGCCTCGGGCTCCGCGAGGCGCCCGAGACACGCGCCGACGCCGTCGTGCGCGGGACGCTCCTGCGCTACGACACCGGCATCCCGATCGCGTATTCGGCCGACGCGAGAACCGTCAACTCCGCCCGGCGGAAGCTGCAGATCGTGCTCGACATCGAGATCGTCGACCAGAAGACCGGGAAATCGCTGCTCCAGCGCAAGGGACTCACCGTCGAGGGTGAGTACGACGAGGGGCCTGGTGAGGCGGCTGGCCGGCGCGAGGCGCTCAAGCGGCTCGTCAACGACGTCGTCGAAGGCGCGCAGTCCCAATGGTGATCCGCTCGCGGTCGCGCGTCGGGAAGTCTTCGCTCGGCTGTCTCATCACGCTGCTGCTCGTCGTCGCTGCCGGTTACTTCGCCGTCAACATCGGCGAGGTCTATTTCCGGTACTACCAGTTCCGGGATTCCATGCAGCAGGCCGCGCGCTTCGCGCCTCGCCTGTCCGACGACGACATCAGGGCGCGGTTGCGGGCCGCTGCCGATTCGCTCGGGCTCCCCGAGAGCGCGCGTGAGGTGCAGATCCGCCGCCGGGAACATTCCATCGTCGTCTCCAACGAGTACTACGAGCGGGTGGAGCTCCCCGGCTACGTGCGCGAGATCCGCTTCGAGCCGCGCGCGGAGAGCTCCTTCTGAGCTCCTTCGATCCCGCTCGGAAGGTCCACGACTGGGCCGGCGCGAAGCGCTGGCGCGAGCAGCAGCGCGGGCGCGTCGTCTTCACCAACGGCGTCTTCGACCTGCTTCACCCGGGACACCTCGACGTCCTGCGCGGCGCGCGTGAACGCGGTGACGCACTCGTCGTGGGTCTCAACAGCGACGCGAGCGTTCGCCGCCTGAAGGGGCCCGAGCGCCCCGTACGCACGGAAGCCGATCGTGCCTATGTGCTCGCCGGACTCGAGGCCGTGGACGCCGTCACGGTGTTCGACCAGGACACTCCCCTCGAGCTGGTCAGGACCCTGCG
>JABFXM010000173.1 GCA_013361745.1 Gemmatimonadaceae bacterium
AACTCACGTCGGCGGACGCCGGGAGTCGTCTGCGGCGAGTCTGGCTCTGACACTGCGGTGGTTCCCTGTGGCGAGACTGGCTCTGACACTGCGATGAGGGACGAGGGACGTCCTGCGTGTGTGACCGGCGCGCCGTTAGGCAGCGCGCCGGGCCGGGTCGATCAGTAGTGACAGGTGCTGCAGTCGTAGCGCGCCTTGAACTGCGGCTTGTAGTTCCCGATGTGGCAGTTCAGGCACCAGCCCATGTTGAGGGAGCTCGCCTGATAGACGCGTCCCATCTCCTGCACCTGCCCGTGGCAGTCCTGGCAGGTGACGCCGGCGTTGACGTGCCGCATGTGCGGGAAGTGGACGTACTCCGGCACCTTGTGGATGCGCACCCACGGCACCGGCCTCTCCTTGTAGTAGTACGACGCGAGCTTCTTGATCTCGGCGCTGTCGGCGTGGACGACCTGGTGGCAGCCCATGTAGGTGCCGACGGCGGGAAGTCCCGGGTCAGGGGACTTGTTCGCCGCGAAGTGGCAGTACAGACAGTTCATGCCGAGCGTCTGCACGTGTCGCGGATGCGGGAAGTTGATCGGCTGCACCGGCGCGGCTCCCTCTGGTGACGAGGCCCCGCTGTACGCCGAGAGGAAGATGGCGCACGCCGCGAGGGCGACGAGCCCGGGAATGGCCGCCCACTTCCCTTTCGTGATCATCGCGACTGGGTAGAATTGAGTCGTGCAGGAAAGCCGAGCTAATTACTCGGACTTTGTGAAATCGTTCACAAGGGTACGACAGCCGGAAAAGATGACGGCGCATCCCAGCGAATTCAAGTGACCATGAAGCGCATGGCGGTGCGCGAATGTCGCGCCGCGAGCGCGCGGGACGCACGACGACGACGCGAATGACGGGATTTTCATCGGGGGAAGTGGTCGGCGCCGCGCTGCTGCTGGCCTTCGTCACCGGCTATCTGTGGCTGCGAGGGTTCGCGCGACGATTCCTCCGCGCGAAGGGTCGAAAGGGTGATCGGCGCGCGGACTCGCTCGGGATGCCGACGACCCCCTTCGAGGTCGAGCGGCCCGAGGGGAAGATCCGCGGCGCGCTCATTCACGGGGCGGCGGGCCCCGCGCCGACGGTCATCATCACGCACGGCTGGCAGTCGCACGCGTCGGACAAGGTGGCGTACGCGGAGCCCCTGCTGCACGCGGGATATCACGTCGCGCTCTTCGACACGCTCGGCCACGGGGAGAGCGACGCGACGGAGTTCGTCTCGGCACGGCACTTCACCGAGGATCTGCTCGCGGTGTGGCGATGGGCGACGACGCGACCCGAGACGCGTCCGGGGATCGTGCTGGCGGGGCACTCGCTCGGCGGGACCGCGGCGATCCTCGCCGCGGCGGAGGGCGCCGCGGAAGGGCTGATTCCACGCGCGATCGTGACGATGGGATCGCCCGCCGATCCGGTGCTCGGCACGCAGGAGTGGCTCGCGTCGAAGGGCTACCCGGCGGCGCTGATGATGAAGGCGGTGTATCGGTTCTGGAGGCCGATCATCGTCTGGGAGCGGGATCGGCTGAAGCCGGTGAAGCGCGCGTCGGAGGTGCGCGCGCCGCTGCTGGTGATTCACGGTGTGAAGGACCGGCAGATCGGTGTGCATCACGCGCGAGCGCTCGCCGAGTCGATCCCGGGGGCGCGGCTGGTGCTGCTCGACGACGCGGATCACTGGTCGCTGCCGAAGAGCGAGGGGTACCGGCGCGCGATCCTCCATTTCCTGAAGCAGATCTTCGCTTGCTGACTGTCCCGTGAGCGCGACACACATCGCGTCACCAAGTCTGGACGCCGCGCGATCCGTTGCGCGGCGTCTTCGTTGCGCGGCAACGACTTAGCTCGGCGATACACACGTGCCCGCGCATTGCGTTGAGTGCAGCCATCGCAGGCCGGCACTCATCGCAGGAGGTCACCATGTCTCGCCGAGTCGTCACCGTCGCCGTCGCTGTTGCAGTCGCCTTACTCGTCGCCGCTTCGTCGGCGCAGGCGCAGTATCACGGCCGCATGCAATCGCGTCCCACCGAACAGAGTCTCTCGTACGTCATCGGCTTCGCCGCGCTCGACGACGGCTACGTCAGCGACTCGCTCGGCCGCGCCTGGTCGGTGCGGATGGACAGCCCGATCATCGGCCGCTTCGTGATGGGCGAGCTCGCGCTGAGCGGAGTCTCGACGAAGGATCTCGTCGGCACGCGGCAGCGCTTCCTCATCCCCGAAGCGCAGGTGCAGTTCCAGCTGCCGGTGGGTCCGTTCCGTCCATACCTCGGCTTCGGCGCCGGCGGCGTGATGGGACCGCGCGGGACGGGGACGATCCTCGACGGCGGACAGCGGACGCTCTCGACGGCGATCGGGCTCCGCACCTATCTGGCGGGTGATCGGCTGACGCTGAACATCGAGTCGCGGGTGCGGCAGTACGGGGAGCGCAACTCGGGGGTGAGCAGCGTGGACGTGACGGCGGGGTTCGGGCTGAGATTCTGAAGTTCGTGCCCGGAGGCTCGTGGCCGGGGGCTGGAGGCAGGAGGTTTTAGGCTGGAGGCAACGGCGATGCAGCCGTGGTCGTCGCCTCCAGCTACCAGCCTCCTGCCTCCCGCCTAACGCGCGATGATATCGTCCGCGTCCGCGAGTGACGCGCCGGCGAGATCGTCCGGCAGCAGATCGAGATTCGCGCGCGGGTTCTGGGTCAGGCGCATCGGCCAGTGGGTGCCGTAGACGAAGCGCTCCGAGCCGATGGTGCGGAAGAGGTGCGCGAGGTGGTCTTCCGGGGGGCCCCAGATCCAGGAGATGTCCCACCAGACGCGGGCGCGCTCCTCCGGAGTGAGGCCCCAGTGGACGAACTCGACGAACTCGCGGCCGGCGGCGGTGACGACAACGCGCGCGTCTCGCGCGGCGCGGACGACGCCGCGAACCGTCGCCGGATCGAGGTCGCCGGCGACGTCGAGGTTGCCGCGCTGACGGAGGTCCTCGAAGCGGACTGTGAACAGGAGCGGCAGCTTCATCTCACCGCACGCCGCGGCGAGGCGGTGGAGATTCGCGTCGTGCGTCGGCATCCCCCACTGCGCCGGGTAGGCTCGGATCGCGACGGCACCGCGGTCTGCGCACGAGCGGAGCTCCTCCTCCCAGCGCGGCCAGTCGGGGCGAACGGTCGGCACGGGACGGAGCGTGTCGCGATGCGGCTCGAGCGCGGTGAAGAGCGCCTGGTTGCCCGGGATCGGATCGCGCCAGAACGCCGACGGCACATGCCCGACCCACGCGCCGCGCAGTCCCTCGCGCTCGAGGACGCGCACGAGAACCTCGGGGTCGGGATGCGGGACGTAGCGATACGGATACGGTCCGATCAGCGCATTGACGTCGACGGGCCCGCGCTTTGTCGAGGTCGCGTTCATGCGGCGACCTGCTCGAGCATCGGGAAGCTGCCGCGCGGGAAGATGCGCGCCGCGTTGCGCCAGCGGACGTCGCGCATGGGCTCCTTCTCGAGGCCGATGACGTCGAGGGCGCGGAGCTTCGCGAGCCCGGTCTCCATGGTCACGTCGCATCCCCAGAGCAGGCGCCGCGGCCCCACCGCCTCGAGCGCGCCGTCGAGCATGCCGCGGTCGACGCCGCTCCCCGAGAGGTCGAGATACACGTTAGGCAGCTCCTTCACCGCCTGGAAGGTGTGCGCGTAGTCCCCTCCCCCG
>JABFXM010000536.1 GCA_013361745.1 Gemmatimonadaceae bacterium
GCGAGACGGGGATCGACGACCAGCTCTCCGAGCGGAGCATGCAGGGCTTCGGCGCCTGGATCCTCGGCCGCAACATGTTCGGTCCCGTGCGCGGCCCCTGGCCGGACGAGAGCTGGAAGGGATGGTGGGGTGAGGAGCCGCCGTATCACGTGCCGACCTTCGTCCTCACGCATCACGCACGCAAGCCGCAGCCGATGAAGGGCGGCACGGAGTTCCGCTTCGTCACCGACGGCATCCACTCCGCGCTCGCCCAGGCCCGCGCCGTCGCCGGCGACCGCGACATCCGCATCGGCGGCGGCGCATCGACGGTCCGCCAGTTCCTCGAGGCACGCCTGATCGACGAGCTGCATCTCGTCATCCGCCCGGTGCTCCTCGGCCGCGGCGAGTCCATCTTCCACGGTCTCGACCTCCGCGCGTTAGGGTACGAGTGCACGAAGCACATCGCGGGGGAGCGGGCGATGCATGTCTTCGTGGGGAGGAGGGAGGAAGGATGATGTGGCCTTCGCTCTTGCTGGGTGAACAGAAGGAACGAAGGGGTGGAGGAGAAGATTCTTTGCGCTGTTGCTGAGTAAAACAGAAGGCACGAAGGCCGAAGGTGTCTCAAGTAATCCTTCGTGCCTTCGTGCCTTCTGTTCAATCAGCTATGGCAGAAAACGGTCTCCGATCAACCCCTTCGCGCCCTTCTGTCATCCACGAGCCCGGTCTTCTCGATCGCGATGGGCCGTGACCGCTCGCTGCAATCCACTCGCCGCCGGCGACGTACGCCGCGTCCCCCTCTCGACGAGTTCCGGAGGGACGGAGCGGGAGCTGCTCTTCCACTGGTGGCACGGCGTCGCGACGCCGAACGGGTGGGGGCCGGACAGCATCCGCATCGCGATCGTGAAGACGCGCTGACCTCGCCGCGGGGGCGGGCGGGCGGTACATTCGCCCGGTCCGCCAACCCGACACGAGGTCGCACATGCACCGCCGTACCTTTCTCACGTCGTTAGGCATCGCCGCCGCAGCCACGAAGCTCGGCGCCTGCACCCGTCACGCCACCGCGAGCCCGGCGCCGACCCGCCGCCTCAAGCGAATCGGCATCCAGCTCTACACCCTCCGCGACGACGCGAAGCAGAATCTCGAGGGGACGCTCGCCGCGATCGCCGCCGCGGGCTACAAGGAGGTCGAGCTCCTCTCGTCGATGAAGAACTTCGGCCGCCCGGCGGCGCAGCTGCGCGAGACCCTCGACAGCCTCGGCCTCCGCGCCCCCTCGACGCACATCGGTGCCGACGCCTTCGACAACCTGAACGCGCTCTTCGACGAAGCGCACACCCTCGGCCACGAGTACGTCGTCCTCGCCAGCCTCCCGTATGAGCCGGGAAAGTCGACGCCGGACGACTACCGCCGCTGGGCGGACCGCCTCAACGAGGCAGGACGCCAGGCGCGGGCGCGCGGCCTCTGGATGGCGTTCCACGACGAGGCGTACGACTTCCGCACCGTGGACGGCCAGCAGCTCTACGACATCCTCGCCGACCGCACCGACCCCTCGCTCGTCCGGCTGCAGCTCGATACGGGCAACGCCGCGATCGGCGGACGCGACCCGCTCGACCTCATGCGGAAGTACGGCTCGCGCTACTACCTCTTCCACATCAAGGACGCGCCGAGCATCGGCTCGGCGACCGACACGGAGCTCGGCAAGGGCGTCGTGAACTTCCGCCAGATCCTCGCGTCGATCCAGGACATCGACGACAAGCACCTCTTCGTTGAGCAGGAGACGTATCCCGGCGCGCCGCTCGACAGCGCGAAGCGGGATTACCAGTACATCTCGACGCTGGAGTTCTGAGCGGGACACCGATGATCATCCGCCTCGCGACCCCGTTCGACGGTCCGGCGCTCGCCGCGATCTATCGACCGTCGGTCGCGGAGCGGGTGACGTCGTTCGAGCTCGAGCCGCCGGACGGCGCCGAGATGGCGCGCCGCGTCGAACGCTGCGTCGCGCGCACGCCCTGGCTCGTCGCCGAGCGCGAGGCGGTGGTCGTGGGTTACGCGTACGCTGGGATGCACCGCGAGCGGCCGGCGTATCAATGGTCGGTGGAGACCTCGGCGTACGTTCGCGACGACGCGCAGCGCAGCGGGGTGGCGCGCGCACTGTACACGGCGCTGTTCGCCGTGCTCGCGCTGCAGGGCTTCCGCAACGCCTACGCGGGGATCACCCTGCCTAACGTCGCGAGCGAGCGCTTCCACGAAGCGCTCGGCTTCCGCCGCGTCGGCGTGTACCATGGAGTGGGCTACAAGTTCGGCGCCTGGCACGACGTGCTCTGGCTCGAGCGCGAGATCCTCCCGCGCGTCGCGGACCCGGACCCGCCGGTGACGTTCCCCGGCCTTCGCGGCGACCCGGTGAGCGCCGCGGCGCTTGAGACGGCGTTGAGGGGCGTGTCCGGGTAGTGGTGGGGCGCGGCGCTCGGTGCGGGTCGCGTGGAGGGTCGTCCGTGGGCGGGCATCGCGCGGTTGGGCGGGAAGAACGACGGAAGCACGGCGGAAGAACAGCGGAAGGCATGGGCTACACTCGCCTCCTGCTCCAGAGCATCGCGGCTCGTACCCGTAGGATCTTCCGCCGTTCTTCCGCACCGCTCGGTGTCTTCCGCCCAATCGCGCGGCCTCACCGCCGAGACAGGACCCCACGCGACCGGCACCGAACATATGCGCACCGTCCGCGCTCATTCGCTTGCACAAAGCGATCTTCGCCACAACATCGTCGCGCATGCGAGATGACTACGATCCGCTCTCCTTCCTCGTCATCGGCGAAGGGATTCATGTCCACAAGCGACTCGGACCGGACCTCCTCGAGTCCGCGTACGAAGAATGCCTTGGCTGGCGGCTCCTGCGCTGCGGTATTCGCGTACGGCGGCAGGTCGTCATGCCGCTCGTCTTCGAGGGCTATCGAATTCGGGCCGCGTATCGTGTCGACATGATCGTCGCCGAGCAGCTCATCGTGGAGATCAAGTGTGTCGAGCGGTTTCTCCCAGTGCACGAGGCCCAGCTTCGCACCTATCTCCGCATGAGCGGGCTGAAGGTGGGCCTGCTTTTCAACTTCAAGACCGCGGTACTCAAGGACGGGATCAGGCGGATCACCGTATGAGGGCGTGGCGCCACTCATGGCGCGGCACGCCGCGCGGGGACAGATTGGAGCGGCGAGCCGGCGCCGGCTCCCGATACTCCCGCTCCCGGAGATGCCCTGATGCCGTACCGCCTCCTCCAGCCCGACGGCAGCTTTCGCGAGAGCGAGAGGCCGGGGACGCTCGGCGGGAACGTGACGCTCAAGATTTACGGGCGCCTCGACTGCGCGCGCGCGATCGCGTCGATCCCCCTCGGCTACTGGAAGCACCGCGTCTTCTTCGAGGACGAGCGCGCCGCGATCGCCGCCGGCTTTCGTCCGTGCGCGCGCTGCCTCCCCGAGCAGTACGCGGTCTGGAAGGCCGGCCCGCAGCCGCTGCAACCCTACCCGTGGGCCCAGCGCCCGCACCGGCCGTCGCCGAGCGAATGAGCTTTCTTGGCGGTGAATCACCGAAGCGCGGGAAGGGTCGGATCCGGTGCTTCTTGCTGTAGCTGGTTGAACAGAAGGCACGAAGGCACGAAGGTTCGCTCAAGACCCCTTCGTGCCTTCTGTCATTCACAGCTAATAGTCGCGACGCGACCGTCCCGCGACTCCCCTACGCGCCCTTCCGCGTTACCCCGGTCCGCGTAATGCAGTGTCAGCA
>JABFXM010000024.1 GCA_013361745.1 Gemmatimonadaceae bacterium
GTGGACGGCGTCCGCGGGCGAAGCTCCCGGCGGAGCCGGGGGAGCTGCGTGCGCTCCCGGGGATCGGCGCCTACACGGCGGGGGCGGTCGCGTCGTTCGCGTACGGCCGCCGCGCGGCGCTCGTCGACACGAACGTCGCGCGCGTGCTGTCACGCGTCTTCGCGCCGCATCTCTCGCCGAAGCGGCCGCGCGAGCTCGGCACCATCTGGCGCATCGCCGAACGGGGGCTGCCGCGGACGGGAAGCGCGACGTGGACGCACAACCAGGCGCTGATGGAGCTCGGCGCGCTGGTGTGCACGGCGAGAGTGGCGAGATGCGGAGAGTGCCCGGTGCGCGCGGTGTGCGCTACGGCGCGGGATGCACGGTCGAGTGAAACAGCGTGATGCACGCGCAGGCGAACCAGCGGGAGGCGTGGCAACGATACTGCGATGAGCGATGCACGATGAACGAAGAGGCCCCGGTCAGCTTCGAGCGGCTGACCGGGGCCCGTTCATCTATCCAGCATCTCGCACCGCGGTATCGTTGCCACGTGCATCGCTGATTCGCCTGCGCGTGCATCGCTGTTTCGCCTGCGTGTGCGTCGCCGCTTCTACTTCCCGTTCAGCTTCGAGTTGTACTTCCGCTCTCCCGGCCCGACGTAGATCTGGCGCGGGCGGGCGATCTTCTGGTCCTTGTCGAGGAGCATCTCCTCCCACTGCGAGAGCCAGCCCGCGGTGCGGGCGATCGCGAAGAGCACGGTGAAGTACTCGGTCGGGAAGCCCATCGCGCGGTAGATCAGCCCCGTGTAGAAGTCGACGTTCGGATACAGCTTGCGCTTCACGAAGTACTCGTCGCTGAGCGCGATCTTCTCGAGCTCCATCGCGATCTCGAGGTCCTCGTCGGAGCCGGTCTCGGCGAGCACCTGGTCGGCGAGCTTCTTCACGATGCGGGCGCGCGGGTCGTAGTTCTTGTAGACGCGGTGCCCGAAGCCCATCAGCTTCCCCTTCCCGGCCTTCACGTCGTCGACGAACTGATTGACCTTCGTCTTCGTGCCGATCTGGTTGAGCATGATCAGCACCTGCTCGTTCGCGCCCCCGTGAAGGGGTCCGAAGAGCGCGGCGATGCCGCCGGCGATGGCCGAGTACGGGTCGACCTGCGTCGAGCCGATGGCGCGGACCGCGCTCGTGCTCGCGTTCTGCTCGTGGTCGGCGTGGAGGATGAAGAGGATGTCGAGCGCGCGCTTGAAGGTCTCGCTCGCCTTGTACTGCGGCTCCGTCATCCGGAAGCACATCGAGAGGAAGTTCTCGGTGTACGAGAGATCGTTGTCCGGGTAGACGAAGGGCAGGCCGCGCATGTGGCGGAGGATGAACGCCGCGATCGTCGGGACCTTCGCGATGAGCCGGATGATCTCGATGTTGCGCTGCTCGGGATCGGAGATCCGGTGCGCCTGCGGATAAAACGAGGAGAGCGCGCCGACGCTGCTGAGCAGCATCGACATGGGGTGCGCATCGTAGCGGAACCCCTCGAGGAAGCGCTCGATGTTCTTGTGCACGTAGGTGTGGTACGTGACGTCGTGCACGAACTGCTTGTACTCGGACGCGGAGGGAAGCTCGCCCTTGCGGAGGAGCCAGGCGACCTCGAGGAACGTCGCGCCCTCGGCGAGCTGCTCGATCGGGTAGCCGCGGTAGCGGAGGATCCCCTTGTCGCCGTCGATGAAGGTGATCGCGCTCTTGCAGCTGGCGGTGTTCATGAACGCGGGATCGTAGCTGAGGAGGCCGAACTCGTCCTCGCTCTGCTTGATCGGGCGGATGTCCATCGCCTTGATGAAGGTATCG
This sequence comes from Gemmatimonadaceae bacterium, assembly GCA_013361745.1. Taxonomy (GTDB): domain Bacteria; phylum Gemmatimonadota; class Gemmatimonadetes; order Gemmatimonadales; family Gemmatimonadaceae; genus JABFXC01. The sequence goes on from JABFXM010000024.1 coordinate 1,815, forward strand.
CCTTCGACACCCTCGGTCGCGACCGGCAGGTTGTAGCTCTTCCCCGTGCGGCTGTCGCGTATCTCCAGCGAACCCTGGTTCGAGGTCGACTTCGCCGTCGTCGCCGGGTTCGTCTCGGTAGTAGTAGCCATCTCGTTCTCCGTGGCTGTTGCGGCGGCGCCGCTCTCGACCGGCGCCGCTTCCCCTCGTCGTCTTCGCCGAGAGACGACCGCGTCGCAACCTCCGTGCGCGGCTGCTGGAATCTATCAGGAGTGAGGGGTCGGGAAGTAAGGGGGACGGGAAGCGAATCGCGGAAGTTCCGCCACACGGCGATTCCCCGCTCCCCTACTCCTCGCTCGTCTCGACCGCCGCTAGCTTTCGCGCGTGCTCGCCCCGCCTGACGTCGCCCGACTCCCTCTCGCGATCGTCGCGGCGGCGATCGCGGGAGTGGTGAACTCCATCGCCGGTGGCGGGACGCTGCTCACCTTCCCCGCCCTCCTCGCACTCGGCGTCACGCCGGCGATCGCGAACGCGACGAGCACCGTGGCGCTTCTCCCCGGCGCCCTGAGCTCGATGCTCGGCTACCGCCGCGAGCTCGATGGCGTCCAGCGCTGGACGCGCGCGATCACGGTGCCGAGCGTGATCGGAGGCGCGATCGGCGCATGGGCGTTCCTCGCGACGCCGCCCGCGGAGTTCGCGCGGCTCGTTCCCTGGCTCGTGCTGGGGGCGACGGCGCTCTTCATGGCGAATGGCGCCGTGATGCGGCGCGTCCGGCGCGATGGCGCGAGCGTCGAGCGGCGCGAGCCCGAGTCGCCGACGTTGACGTTGCTGCTCATCCAGCTGGTGGTCGCCGTCTATGGCGGCTACTTCGGCGCGGGAGTCGGGATCCTGATGCTCGCGTCGCTGGGCTTCTCCGGATTCCTGAACATCCACCGGATGAACGGGCTGAAGAACTGGGGCGGCTTCTGCATGAACTTCATCGCCTCGCTGATCTTCGCCTTCACCGGACGCGTGAACTGGCCGATCGCGCTCTCGATGGCCGTCACGGCGATCATCGGCGCCTACGCCGGCTCGAGGATGGCGCAGCGCATCGGACCCGCGCCGGTGCGCCGCGCGATCGTGGTGATCGGACTGGTGAGCGGGGTGTGGATGCTCGCGCGCTGACGGCGCGCGACGCGGCAGCCGGCGCTAGGCCCGCTGCGGCGTCCCCATGTCCTCGAGGAAGGGAAAGGCCCCGCGGACCTCCGCGACGCGCGCCGGGTCGATCTCGACGATCGCGGGATCTCCGGGGGATGCCCGGCGCTCGGGGAGACGATCGCCCCACGGATCGAAGGCGACCGAGCCGCCGTCGTATTCGAGCTTTCCGCCGCGGCCGGTGCGGTTGACCGCGACCATGTACGCCTGGTTCTCGATCGCGCGCGCACGGGTGAGAGTGTCCCAGTGCGCGCGGCGCGTCGTGGGCCAGTTCGCGACGAGCACGAACGCGTCCACCTCGCGCGCGAGCGCGCGGAAGAGCTCCGGAAAGCGCAGGTCGTAGCAGATGAAGACGCCGACGCGCACTCCCTCGATCGACACGACCACGGACTCGTCGCCCGGATGGTAGTGTTGGTGCTCTCCACCGTATGCGAAGAGCTTCTGCTTGCGGTAGATCGCCTGGGTCTCGCCATGCGGGTCGACGACGAGCGCGGCGTTCACCGCCTGCGCCGCGGCCGCGCGTGCCTCGGTCGCGGCGACGCTGGCGATGATCCACACTCCATGCTCGGCGGCGACCGCCGCCAGGCGCGCGGCATGTCCCCCGTCGAGTGGCGTCGCCTGCGAGAGGTCCATCGTGAAACCGGTCGTCGTCATCTCGGGGAGGACGACGAGGCGCGCGCCCGCCCGCGCGGCGCGCGCGACCAGCTCGCGCGCCGCGCGGAGCGACGACTCCGGGTCATGCCACCCGAT
>JABFXM010000344.1 GCA_013361745.1 Gemmatimonadaceae bacterium
AGCAGGGCGACGGCGAGGATCGCGCCGAAGACGGTGAGGGGCGACGCGATCACCGTCCGCACGTCGAAGAGCATCCCGATCGAGATGAAGAAGAGCGAGTTGAAGACCTCGCGCAGCGGGAGGATCTCGCCGAGTGCCTGATGGCTGTACTCGGATTCGGCGATGAGCAGACCGGCGATGAAGGCGCCGAGAGCGAGGGAGAGCCCCGCGCGCGCCGAAGCCCAGGCGGTGCCGAGACAGAGCAGGATGATCGCGAGGAGGAAGACCTCGCGGCGGCGCGTCGCGACGACGTCGTGGAGCAGCCTCGGAACCACCCACCGCGCGGCGACGATGGCTCCGCCAACGAACAGCACCCCTTTCACGACGACCGCGACGGCGTCCGACATGCTCGCACCCGCTCCGGTGAGAAAGGGGGTGAAGAGCACCATGGGGACGACGCACAGGTCCTGGAAGATGAGAATTCCGAGCGCCGCCTGGCCATGGGGGCCATCGATCTCGCCGCGGTCGGCCAGCAGCCGCAGGACGATCGCCGTGCTGCTCAACGCGACGAGCATCCCGAGGAAGAGCGCGACCTTCGTATTCTCGCCGGCGAGGCGGGCGATGGCGTAGATCGCGGCGATCGTCAGTCCGACCTGCAGCCCGCCGCCGACGAGGAGGAAGTTCCGGATGCGACCCAGCTGCTCGAGCGAGAACTCGATGCCGACGGTGAACAGCAGGAGCACCACCCCGATCTCCGCGAGCGATTCCACCTCGGTGGGGTCGCCGACGAGCCCGAAACCATAGGGGCCGCAGAGGACCCCCGTGATCAGGAAGCCGACGATCGGGGGAACCTTGGCGCGATGGAAGAGGACGACGACGGCGACGCCGAGGCCGAAGAGGATCAGCAGATCGTGGAGAAAGCCCGGCTCGTTCATCGAGTGCGGTCGAGGGTCGGTTTGCGCAGCGCAGAGGGGCGCCGCCGTCGCTGATGCACGCTCCGCTCCTCGGCGATGGGGTCGGCATGGATCGTGACGTGATCCATCGATTCGAGGCCGAACCTACATCGCGGATGCACCGATTCGGGAGGAACGATGGAGCAGGGACTGAAGGGGAAGAAGGTAGCCATTCTGGCGACCGACGGCGTCGAACAGGTGGAGCTGCTGGAGCCGAAGGCGGCGCTCGAGAACGCGGGCGCGAAGACGGAGGTCATCTCGCTGAAGGGCGGGACGATCCAGGCGATGAACCACGACGACAAGGGTGAGAAGATTCCCGTGGATCGCGAGCTGGCGGATGTCAGCGCGGCCGACTACGACGCGCTGCTGCTGCCGGGCGGCGTCGCGAATCCGGACCGCCTGCGCACGGACCGGCGCGCCGTGAACTTCGTGCGCGACTTCTTCGAGCGCGATAAGCCGGTGGCGGCGATCTGTCATGGTCCGTGGCTGCTGGTGGAGGCCGGGGTGCTGGAGGGACGCACGATCACCTCGTGGCCGAGCCTCAAGACCGACATCGAGAACGCGGGCGGCACGTGGGTGGACAAGACCGTGCAGGTGGACCAGAAGCTGGTCACGAGCCGTAAGCCGGACGACATCCCGCACTTCAACGCGCGGATCCTGCAGACCTTCACGTCGGGGATGAGCGAGCGTCAGGTGGACGCGACGGTGGAGCAGAGCTTCCCGGCGAGCGATCCGCCCCCGGGCCCGATCTCGGCCGGCGCGTGATCCGGTTTGTGCCGCAAAGCACTTGACGGATTGAATCCGCGACTGTAAGCTGTCGAACGTGGGCGAGGGAGCGGTCAGGCGCCGATGCGCGCTCCTCCCTCGCTGACGGCGCGCCGCTCACGTCACGACGAACCGTGCGATCCCTCATGCCGCAGTCGCTACACGTCAAAGCCGAGGACAACCTCCGCTTCATCCGCGAGACGATGGAGCGGGCGGGGTCGTTCACGGCGATCTCGGGATGGGGAGAGATGGCCATCGGCGCGACCGCGCTCGCCGCGGCGTGGCTCGCCTCGGCGGCGGCGACCGCCGACCGGTGGCTCGCGCTCTGGTTCGGCGAAGCGGCGGTCGCGATCGCGATCGCGATGGCGACCACGACGTGGAAGGTACGCGATCATCGCGTCCCGCTCGTGTCGGGGCCGGCGCGGAAGTTCGCGCTCAGCTTCGTACCGCCCATGCTCGCCGGGGCGCTGCTCACCGTGGTGCTCGTGACGCGGGGTGACCATTCGCTGCTTCCGGCGGTGTGGATGCTTCTCTACGGCGCGGCGGTGGTGAGCGCAGGGACCTTCTCCGTCCGCATCGTGCCCGTGATGGGGGCGTGCTTCATGATCTGCGGCGCGCTGGCCCTCGTGCTGCCGGAGCTGCGGAACGTGCTGATGGCGATCGCCTTCGGCGGCCTGCACCTCGTCTTCGGGGCGGCGATCGCGAGGAGGCACGGTGGCTAAGTCCTCACCAGCAGGTGGACGCCGGCCGCGCGAGGAACGCGAGCCGCTGCGCGAGCTCAAGGGAAAAACCGAGGCGGGGCAGGTGCCCGACCTGGACAAGGTGATCCACGAGCGGATGCGACTCGCGATCGTCAGCGCGCTCGCGGCGACGGACACCCTCGGCTTCAACGAGCTGAAGACGCTCATCGGCGCGACCGACGGCAACCTGAGCGTCCATGCGCGCAAGCTCGAGGAAGCCGGCTACGTCGTGACGACAAAGCGCTTCGAGGGGCGGATACCGAAGACGGAGTTCAAGCTCACCGCCGCCGGCCGGCGCGCGCTCGAGCGGTACGTCGATCACATGGAAGCGCTGATTCGCGCGGTGAGGGAGCGGTGAATTTTTTTTGCGAGGATACTTTGTGATACAAAGTGCTCGTTCAATGAACGCCGCCGGACTGCACGTCGCGATCGTGATGGATGGCAATGGCCGCTGGGCGACGGCGCGGGGGCTTCCCCGCCGGCGCGGCCACGAGGCGGGGGCGCGCACCGTCCGCACGACCGTCGAAGCGGCGGCGGCGCTCGGGGTCGAGATGCTCACGCTCTACGCCTTCTCGTCGGACAACTGGAAGCGTCCGCCGCGCGAAGTCGGCGCGCTGCTCGCGCTCTTCCGGCGCTATCTCGACGCCGAGCGCGCGCGACTCAGAGATCAGGGAATCCGGCTCTCGATCGTCGGGCGGCGCGACCGGATCCCGCTCTCGCTCCTCGCGACGATCGAGCGCGCCGAGCGGGAGACCGCGGCGGGGACGACGATGCATCTGCGCGTCGCGATCGACTACTCGGCGCGAGACGCGTTGATCGACGCGGCGCGACTCGCGTCGGGCGCGCGCGTGACTCGCGAGCGGTTCGCCGAACTGCTCGGCGAGGTGCAGCACGGCGGCGCCGCGCGCGACGTCGACCTGCTGATCCGCACGGGCGGCGAGCACCGGCTCAGCGACTTTCTCCTCTGGGAGTGCGCGTACGCCGAGCTCTGGTTCACTCCGCGCGCGTGGCCCGACTTCAACGCGGAGCTTCTCCGTTCCGCCCTCGACGAGTTCGCGAGCCGGGATCGGCGCTTCGGCGCGCTCCCCGACGCGGCCGCGAGCTGACCAACCAACACGCGACTGACCCCGAGGATCGATCGATGGAGCACACCATGCGTGCGGACGCCGTGGCCTCAGAGCGCGCGACCGCGGTTCCCCGGTCCGCCCCCGCCGACCCGGCGCAGATCCGTCTCGCGACGCGAACGCTCGTCGCCGCGCTGCTGGCATCACGCCCGTTGG
>JABFXM010000256.1 GCA_013361745.1 Gemmatimonadaceae bacterium
GGCGTGGGCACCGGCGAGAAGAAGTGCATCCCGATGACACGATCGGGACGCGCCGACGCCTGCGCGAGCCGGGCGATCGGGATCGTGCTCGTGTTCGACGCGAAGATCGCGTCTTCGCGCATCACCTTCTCCGTCTCGCGGATCACCTGGTGCTTCACCGCGATGTCCTCGAAGACGGCTTCGATGACGATGTCCGCGTCGCGGAAGCCGCTGTAGTCGGTGGTCCCGCTGACGAGGACGAGCTGGTCGTCGAACTGCTGCCGTGTCGAGCGCTTCTTCGTGAGGTTGTCCTTCAGCACCTCGCGCAGCGCGCGCAGCCCGTTCGCGACGCGCGTCGTGTCGGCGTCCTTGAGGCGGACCACGGTGCCCGCCTGCACGGCGACCGTCGCGATCCCCGCGCCCATGAAGCCGGCGCCGAGCACCGCGATCTTGCGCACGGGAAGCGGCTTCACGCTCGGGTCGGAGACGCCGCTGTCCTTCTTCAGCGCGGTGGTCGCGAAGAAGAGGAAGATCAGCTGGCGCGAGACCTCGGTCTGCGAGAGCTCGCCGAACAGCCGCGCCTCCTCGGCGAGCCCGGCCTCCATCCCCTTGTGATAGCCGGTCTCGATCGCGTCGATCGCGGCGAGCGGCGCGGGGTACTGGCCGTTCGTCTTCTCCTTCGTGCGCTGGCGCGCCTGATGGAAGACGATCGCGCGCCCCGGCGGCGTCCCCTCGAGGGCGCGAGCGCCGATCGCGCCTCCCGTGGGCCCGAGCGAGCGCTCGCGCCTGCCGTCGGCGATCTCGCGCGCGCGCTTCACCGCGATGTCGCGGAGGATCGCCGGGTGGACCAGCTCGTCGACGAGCCCGATCTGCAGCGCCTTCTTCGCGCGGACGTTCTTCCCGGTGAGGATCATGTCGAGCGCCGCGGTCAGCCCGACGACGTGCGGCAGACGCTGCGTGCCGCCGGCGCCGGGGATGAGGCCGAGCTGCACCTCGGGAAGTCCGAGCACCGTCTTCGGCGTGTCGGCGGCGATGCGCCATGCGCAGGCGAGCGCGGTCTCGAGGCCGCCGCCGAGACAGGCGCCGGCGATCGCGGCGACGATCGGGACGCGCAGCTTCTCGACGCGATTCAGCAGCTGCTGACCGTTGCGGCTCAGCGCCTCCGCATCCTTCGCGTCCTTCAGCTCGAGGAACTGCTCGATGTCGGCGCCGGCGATGAAGATGTCCGGCTTCCCGCTGATCAGCACCGCGGCACGCACCGCGCTGTCGCCTTCGATCGACTCGAAGGCGCTCGCGAGCTCGTCGACGACGATCCGCTTCAGGGTATTCACCGGCTCGTTCGGCACGTCGATCGTGACGACGGCGACGTCGCCGACGAGGTCGAGCCGCAGGGTGGTGAAGGCTGGTCGGACGGCCGTGGCGGTCATGTCGACTGAGGATGCACGTTAGGCGACTCTGGGATGCACGACGTACGAGGAGGTGGATGCACGCGCAGGCGAACCAGCGGAAGGCGGGACAACGATACTGCGGTGCACGATACACGATGATCGAGGGGGCCCCTCGGGCTGGCCTTTCGCGGCGGATTGCGTTTCACGCGGGGAAACGCCCCGTGGCCGATGCACGTCCGACCGCGGCGGCTTCGCCGCCGCGGATACCGCATCTCGTCATTCATCGTTCGTCGAGCATCGCCGTCTCGTTGTCCCGCCTTCCGCTGGTTCGCCTCTCGTGCATCACGCCCGCTCGACGACCATTGCGAAGCCCATCCCGCCGGCCGCGCAGACGGTCATCAGCCCGAACTGTCCGCCGCGGCGGCGCAGCTCGTTCAGCAGAGTGGTCGTGATGCGGGCGCCGGTGGCGCCGAAGGGATGCCCGATCGCGATCGAGCCGCCCATGACGTTCAGCTTCGACTGATCGACGGCGCCGACCGGGTGCGAGAAGCCGGCGCGCTCCGCCCAGCTCCTGCTCTCGAAGCCCTTCAGGTTGCTCAGCACCTGCGCCGCGAACGCCTCGTGCATCTCGATGAGATCCATGTCGCCGAGCGAGAGGCCCGCGCGGCGGAGCGCGACCGGCGCGGCGAGCACGGGACCCATCAGCAGCTGCTCACCGGGATCGAGCGCGGCGTAGGCGTAGCTGCGGATGTAGCCGAGGGGCTGGTAGCCTAACGCCTTCGCCTTCTCGTCGCTCATCAGTACCACCGCCGCCGAGCCGTCGGTGAGCGGCGACGAGTTCCCGGCGGTCACTGTGCCGTACTTCCGGTCGAACACCGGCGGGAGCTTGGCGAGCGCCTCGAGCGAGCTGTCCTCGCGAATGCCGTTGTCGCTCGTGACGACGGTCTCGTACGACGACGGCACGTAGACGGGAAAGATCTCCGCCGTGAGAGGGCCGTCCTTCGTCCCCTTCGCCGCGTTCTGGTGCGAGCGCAGCGCGAACTCGTCCTGCGCCTCGCGCGGGATCGCGTTGAGCTTCGCCATCTTCTCCGCGCTCTGTCCCATCGTCTCGCCCGTCGTCGGCTCGGCGATCGCCGGGGTGATCGGGACGAGATCCTTCGGGCGGATGCGCGCGAGCGCGGCGACGCGGCCGCCGAGCGATTTCGCCTTGCTCGCCGCGACCAGCGCGTCGGAGAAGCCGCGTGAGTGGAGGATCGGGACCATCGACAGCGACTCGGCGCCGCCGGCGATGATGCAGTCGTGATGGCCGAGCGCGATCTGGTCCGCGGCGTCGGTGATCGCCTGGTTCGCCGAGGCGCAGGCGCGGCTCACCGTGTACGCTTCGCAGCCCTTGGGAAGCTGCGGGATGAGCGAGACCTCGCGCGCGATGTTCGGCGCGATGACCGAGGGGACGACGGTTCCGTACACGAGCGCGCTCACCTCCTTCCCGTCGAGGCTCGCGCGCTGCAGCAGCTCGGCGACGGTGAGCTTGCCGAGCTCGATCGCCGTCATCGAGCGAAACGCGGTGCCGGCCTTCACGAACGGTGTTCGGACGCCGGCGACGATCGCGACGCGGCGGCCGGGTGCGGTGGTGAGCATGGGCGAAAGCTAGAGCGCGGCGGGTCGCGCTGGAATAGGGATTTCCCTCAGGCGAGAACATCTCGCCGCGTACCGCCCAAGGCCTTATTCGTGTGAATCCGTGCCGATCGTCGTCCAGTCGTTACGGCTTGCCCGGCGTCCACGCGCGAGCAACGTGCGAAACCAAACACAGCGGCATGCAAGCCCTTACCGCTCGTGAAATCGCGCGACATGATACGGCATGACGGGCGCACCGACGCAGGACACGCGAGCCGCGGGAGATCGGGGCGGCCCACCGGGGCCGCTCGTCGAGCGCGCGCGCACCATCGAGGCGCTCGGCACCCAGCGCTTCGACGTGCTCGTGATCGGCGGCGGGATCACCGGTGTCGGTGTCGCGCGTGACGCGGCGCTGCGTGGGCTGCGCACCGCGCTCGTCGAGCGCGACGACTTCGCGAGCGGGACGTCGAGTCGGTCGTCGCGGCTCGTGCATGGCGGGCTGCGATATCTCGAGCACGGCCATCTGCATCTCGTCTTCGAGTCGAGCCTCGAGCGGCGACGGCTGCTCGATCTCGCGCCGCACCTCGTGCGGCCGCTGGAGTTCACCTGGCCGGTGTACAGCGGCGCGCGCGTGCCGCGGTGGCAGCTCGGCGCGGGACTTTTTCTTTACGACCTGCTGTCGCTCTTCCGCAACGTCGCGCCACACAGGAGGCTCGACCCCGACGAGGTG
>JABFXM010000073.1 GCA_013361745.1 Gemmatimonadaceae bacterium
GCCGGCGACGGCGAAGCTGGCGGTGGACGCGATCAACGTGGTGCTCGCGCGGGTGACGCGTGAAGGACTCTCCGCCGGTGATCTCGCCTCGGCGAAGTCGCAGCTGAAGGGACAGCTCACGCTGTCGCTCGAGAGCCCGTCGTCGCGGATGTATCGCGCGGCGGGGACGGAGCTGTACGGGGAGCCGTTCCGAACGCTCGACGAGACGCTGGCGCTGATCGACGAGATCACGCAGGATGACGTCGCCGCGGTGGCGAGCGAGTTCTTCGCCCCGGAGCGGCAAACGATTCTCAGTCTCGGGCCGGCCGCCGCCTGACGGCGCGGCGCCCGATCTCAATTCACGATTCCATTGATCCAGCCATGAAGATCGGCGTTCCGAAGGAGATCAAGACCAACGAGAACCGTGTCGCGCTCGTCCCGGCGGGCGCCGAGGGGCTCGTCGATGCGGGGCACAGCGTGCTGGTCGAGAAGGGCGCGGGAGAGGGGAGCGGGTTCAGCGACGACCTGTACGTGAAGGCGGGCGCGAAGATCGCCCCCGACGCAGCGACGGTCTGGAAGGAATCCGACATGATCATGAAGGTGAAGGAGCCGATCGAGAAGGAATGGCCGCACATGAAGCGCGATCAGCTCATCTTCACCTACTTCCACTTCGCCGCGGACGAGAAGCTGACGAAGGCGCACATCGCGAGCGGCGCGACGTGCATCGCCTACGAGACCGTGGAGCTCCCGTCGCGCGAGCTGCCGCTGCTGACGCCGATGTCGGAGGTCGCGGGGCGGATGGCGGTGCAGGAGGGGGCGAAGTACCTCGAGAAGATCTTCGGCGGACGCGGAGTGCTGCTCGGCGGCGTCCCCGGCGTGCTGCCGGCGAAGGTCGTGATCCTCGGCGGGGGCGTCGTCGGGATCAACGCGGCGAAGATGGCGGCGGGGATGGGGGCGCACGTCGTCATCCTCGATCTCTCGCTCGAGCGCCTGCGCTACCTGAGCGACGTGATGCCGGCGAACGTGCAGCTGCTGCACTCGAACCGCTTCGCGATCCTCGAGCAGATCGTGGACGCCGACCTCGTCGTCGGCGGCGTGCTGGTGCCCGGCGCCAAGGCGCCGAAGCTGATCCGGCGCGAGGATCTGAAGACCATGCGCCAGGGCTCGGTGATCGTGGACGTCGCGGTGGACCAGGGCGGCTGCGTCGAGACGATCAAGCCGACGACACACGAGAATCCGACGTACGTGATCGACGGCGTGATCCACTACGGCGTGGCGAACATGCCGGGCGCGGTCCCGCGGACGAGCACCTTCGCGCTCACGAACGCGACGCTGCCCTACGCGCTGCAGCTCGCGAACAAGGGATGGAAGCAGGCGCTGAAGGATAACCCGGCGCTGCTGAAGGGGCTGAACATGGTCGGCGGGAAGGTCACCTATCCGGCGGTCGGCGAGGCGTTCGGGATCCCGGTCGAGCAGGCGTCGAAGTTCGTGGCCTGACGGTCGGCGGAACACGCGGGAGGAAAGGCACGGCTCTTGAACCTCGGGGGGCCGTGCCTTCTTTCGTCTCGGGCGGCTCGCGTCCCGCGCTGCCGCACATCCTCTGCTATCACAAGATCGAGCGTCGGCTGGAGCTCGGCGTCACGCGGGTCTCGCCGCGGCGTTTCGCGCGGCAGATGGAGCGATTCGCGCGCGACGGGTGGCGCTGCCTAACGCTGGACGAGCTGATCGCCAGCGCGCGCGGCGAGCGCGCGGTCGGCGAGCGCGAGCTGGCGATCACCTTCGACGACGCGTACCGTGGTCTGCGCGAGCACGCCTTCCCGGTGCTCGAAGCGCTCGGCTTCACGGCGACGTGCTTCGTGATCACCGGGTTCGCGGGAAAGCTGAATCGGTGGGACGTCGCGTACGGCGGTCGCCGCTTCGCGCACCTCGCGTGGCGGGACATCCGGAAGTGGCAGGGGCGCGGGATCTGCTTCGCGTCGCACACCGCGTCGCACCGGCGGCTCACCTGGCTCGACGAGGGTGAGGTCCGCCACGAGCTCGCGACGTCACGTGCCGACATGCTCGGCGCGACCGGCGTCGATCCGCGGGCAGTGAGCTATCCCTTCGGCGCGTCGGGGGGCCGCGAGCGAGCGCTGGCCGCCGCGGAGGGCTACGAGACCGGGTTCGCGCTCGCCGGTCGCTGGAGCGGCGACCCGATGGCGATCACGAGGCTACCGGTCTACCCGTGGGCGCTGCCGCGCCCAGGCGTGGGCGTGCTGGCGCCGATCGAGCGACTTGGCGCCGTCGGCGCGAATCGCTGCGCGGTGGGTACGTCGATCTGGAAGGCGTGGCGCGAGGGCCGCGCGACGACACCGGCCATCGGCGTCGAGGCGCTCGCCGGAGATTGAGCGCGGCCGCGCCTCGTGGCGTGGCGACCATCCGCCGAGTACGGGTCCACCCTCCTTCACTGATCGACCCGCGAGTCCTTCAAGTCGCGTGGTGCCGTCGCTAGACTTCGTGGACCACGAACGTAGCGAGCGTCGCATGCGAGTGCTGGTCATCGGGGCGACGGGGACGATCGGGAAGGCGGTCGTCGCCGCGTTGAAGGGACACGAGGTCGTGCAGGCGAGCCACGAGAAGGCGGCCGAGAAGGTGGACATCACCGATCCGCGGTCGATCCGCGAGCTTTACCAGCGGGTGGGAAAGGTGGACGCGGTGGTGTGCGCGGCCGGCGGCGGCGCGTGGAAGCCGCTCGCCTCGCTCACGGACGCGGACTTCGCCTCGAGCCTCCGCGACAAGCTGATGGGGCAGGTGAACGTGGTGCGCTACGGCTTCGACACGGTTCGCGACGGCGGATCGCTGACGGTAACGAGCGGCGTGCTCGCCGATTCGCCGATGCCCGGGAGCGCGGCGGTGAGCCTCGTCAACGCGGGGCTGGAGGGGTTCACCCGCGCGGCCGCGCTCGAGGCGCCGCGCGGGATCCGGGTGAACGTGGTCAGCCCGCCGTGGGTGTCCGAGACGCTGAAGGCGATGGGGCAGGATCCGTCGCACGGGCTGCCCGCCGACGTCGTGGCGCGCTCCTACGTCGAAAGCGTGACGGGGAAGGCGAGCGGCGCGGTGATCAAGCCCTCCGCGCGTTAGGCATGGGCAGGGGCCGGAGGCGCGCTCGTTTCGAGTCGCGGGTTCGGTCGTCGTACACGGAGCGATGGGGCGTAGGTCAATTGGCAGACCGCCTGACTGTTAATCAGGAAGTTGCAGGTTCGAGTCCTGCCGCCCCAGCTCGCTCTCCCCGCCAGGTGACGCCCTGCTCGACCTGACCACCGTCGCGATCGTGCTCGATCCCGACTATGGCCCGCGGCTCTTCGCCCTCGCCGCGCGGCATCCGGTCTGGATCATCGACTCGGCGACGAACCGGCCCGCGATCGAGGCGGTGTGGACGCAGCGGCGCCAGGAACGCGTCGAGCGCGAGCTAAACGTCGTCCGCGCGATCGACGGGCTGTCCCCGGCGGAGCACGTCGTCGCGCTGCTGCGCTCCGTCGACGCGGCGCACGGCCCCGCGGTGCAGGACCCGCCCTTCCGCCTCCTCCGGGTGGAAGGCGCGACGCTGGACGACTCGCTCAACGCCGCGCTGCTGGCTCGCGGCGCCTCCAGCACCGAACGCATCGACGGCGGATTCAGCGCGCACTTCGACCGGGGCTGACACCAGCGGCTGGCACCTCTCGTGCGACTGACCTCGGCAT
>JABFXM010000403.1 GCA_013361745.1 Gemmatimonadaceae bacterium
ACGAGATGACCGAGACGCGACACGAATCGAGCGACGCCGGGGCATCCATCACGCGGCTCACGACGGGGGAGATCGTCGCGATCGTCGCATTCTGGGCGTTCCTCGCCGTGCTCACCGCTGCGGGACGCCTGGTCGACCCGCGCGTGGCGGCGCTCGCGGCGATGCGCGCGGTGGCGCGTCCCGAGCCCGCACCCGGGGTCGCGAGCGCGGCGCTGATCGAGTACGCGCTCTGGGCGGCGCTGACCCTCCCGATCTTCTGGATGACGCGCCGGTTCGGCGGCGACCGGCCGACCGTCGCGCGCGTGCTCGCGTTTCTCGGGATCGGGATCGTGCTCGCCCTGGCCGCCAACGCGCTGCTGCAGGCGGTCAGCCAGCGGCTGCTGCCGCCGCCCGTCTTCCCGCACATCCAGCCCGGACGTCGCCCGCCCGCACCGCCGGTGCGCGGGCTCTTCTTCCGCTACTCGTTCCTCTACGACTTCCTCGTGTACGTCGTCGTGCTCGCGGCCGGACTCGCGCGCAACTACTTCGTCCGCTATCAGGCGCGCCTCGAGGAAGCGCGGCGGCTGCAGGCGGAAGCAGCCGAGCTCCACGCGCAGCTCGCCGACGCGCGCCTGAACGCGCTCCGCGCGCAGCTCAACCCGCACTTCCTCTTCAACACGCTGAACGCGATCTCGACGCTCGTCGAGCAGGACCCGCGCGGGGTGCGGCGCATGATCGCGCGACTCGGCGATCTCCTGCGTCACACCCTCGACGAGGGTGGCGAGCAGGAAATCCCCCTCGCGCGCGAGCTCGAGATGCTGCGGCGGTACCTCGACATCATGGAAGTGCGCTTCCAGGGGAACCTCGAGGTCTCGATCGACGCCGACGTCTCGCTCGACGACGCGCTCGTCCCCAACCTCGTGCTGCAGCCGCTGGTCGAGAACGCGTTCCGGCACGGGCTCGCGAACGTCCAGACGACGGGACGCCTGGCGGTGCGCGCCGCGCGTGACGACGGTGAGCTGGTGCTCAGCGTGCGCGACAACGGCGGCGGGCCGGCGAAGGATGCGCGCGAGGGCGTCGGGCTGACGAACACGCGCGCGCGACTGACGCAGCTCTATGGCGGGCGCCAACGGCTCGCGCTCACCGCGGCCGACGGCGGCGGCGCGCTCGTGGAGCTTCGACTCCCGTATCACACGACGCCGCAACGCCGGAGCGCCGTCGATGCCTGACCATCCGTCGCTTCGCGTGCTCATCGTCGACGACGAGCCGCTCGGCCGCGAGCGCATCGCGGCGCTGCTGCGGAAGGAGCGAGGCGTCCAGATCGTCGGCATGATCGGCGACGGTGCCTCGGCGGTCGAGGCGATCCGGTCGCTCGCACCCGATCTCGTTTTCCTCGACGTGCAGATGCCCGGGATGACCGGGCTCGAGGTCGCGCGCACGATCGGCGCTGCCGCGATGCCGACCACCGTGTTCGTGACGGCGTACGACAGGCACGCGGTGGCGGCGTTCGACCTGGCGGCGGTCGACTATCTCGTGAAGCCCTTCGACGACGAGCGCTTCGAGCAGGCGTTCCAGCGGGCGCGCCGCATCGCGCGCCTCGAGGAAGCGAGCCAGCTGCGCGACAGGCTGCTCGCCGTGCTGCAGGAGACGGGAGACCAGGGACCGGGCGCGAGGACGACGTCCGCGAAGGAAGCGGGCGCGCGCCATCTCGAGCGCATCCCCGTCGATTCACGCGGGAAGGTCCGCTTCATCCCCGTGTCGGAGATCGACTACATCCTCGCCAGCGGACCGTACGCGGAGCTGGTCGTCGGCGACCGCAAGCATCTCATCCGCGAAGCGATGCAGAACCTCGAGGATCAGCTCGATCCGGCGCGCTTCGTCCGCGTCCACCGCTCGGCGATCGTGCAGCTCGATCGCGTGGACGCGCTGCTCAAGGCGCCCGGCGGCGAGTATGACGTGCAGCTGAGGAACGGCGTGAAGATCAGGGTCGCGCGCTCGCGGCGTGAGGAGCTGGAGAAGCGGCTCGGCAGGTGAGCCGCGGGCGTGCCTAACGGCCCTGCGCCCGCCCGATCAGCTCCTCGATCTTCACGCCGTCCGCCTCGCCCTGGAAGTTCAGCACGATCCGGTGCCGCAGCACGGGCAGCGCGACCGCGTCCACGTCCTCGAGATCGGGATACGGCCGGCCATCCATCGCCGCGCGCGCCTTCGCGCCGAGCACGAGGTACTGCGACGCTCGCGGTCCCGCGCCCCAGCTCACGTAGCGCTTCACCTCGGGCGACGCCTCCTCCTCCGTGGGCCGCGTCTTCCGCGCCAGCGACACCGCGCGCTGCACCACCACCGGCGCCGCGGGGAGCCGACGCACCAGATGCTGGAGCGACAGCAGCTCGTGCGCGGTCAGCACGCGCGTGATCTCGGGATCGACGTCGCCGGTCGTCCCCATCACGATGCGCTCTTCCTCGGCGCGCGAGGGATAGCCGACGCGCAGCGCGAACATGAAGCGGTCGAGCTGCGCCTCGGGAAGGGGATAGGTGCCTTCCTGCTCGATCGGGTTCTGCGTCGCGAGGACGAAGAAGGGCTCCGACAGCCGATAGGTGTGGCCGGCCGAGGTGACCGCGTGCTCCTGCATGGCCTGGAGGAGCGCGGCCTGCGTCTTCGGCGGGGCGCGGTTGATCTCGTCGGCGAGGACGATGTTGGCGAAGACGGGCCCGCGGGCGAAGGTGAAGCCGCGGCGTCCGTCGCGCTCCTCGAGGATCTCGGTGCCTGTGATGTCGCCCGGCATCAGGTCCGGGGTGAACTGCACGCGCGAGAAGCTCAGGTCGAGCGCCTCGGCGACGGTGCGGACGAGGAGCGTCTTCGCGAGACCGGGGACGCCGATGAGCAGCGCGTGTCCGCCGGCGAGGAGCGCAGCGACGAGGTTGTCCACGACTTCCTGCTGGCCGACGATGCGCCGGCCGATCTGCGCGACGAGCTCCTTGCGCGCCGCGGCGAGGCGGGCGAGGAGCTCGAGGTCGGCGCTGTCCGACCGCGCGGCGGCGTCAGGCGCGCTCACGCGGCCGGCGGGAGGTCAGGGGAGGGTGAACTCGGCCCGCTGCTCGAGCGGGAAGTTGCTGCTCGCGAGCGTCGCGACGACGGTGTAGCGGCCGTGCGCGCCCCCTTCGGGAGTCCAGGAGTCCTCGTAGACGTGCGAGTCATCGGCGCCTAACGGCTTCGTCTGCAGCGCCGAGGTGAAGAGCCGCGTGCGGCTCCAGCGCCAGACTTCCTTGCCCGTCGAGTCGAGCACGGCGAAGTCGTGCGTCTGCGCGTTCGGGAAGTCGATCTCCACTCCCTTCGCGCTGGCGTTGGTGACGGAGAGCGCGAAGCGGACATCGCTCGCGACGTCGACGTCGACGCTGGCGACGAGGGGCTTCGCGGCCGGAGCGCGGTGGTGCCTAACGCTGGACTTCGCGGTGGACGATTCGTTGGTGCGGGCGCGGGGGCCGCAGGCGAAGGCGACGGCGCCGATGGCGACGAAGGAGGCGATGACGCGGAGATTCATTGCTGGCGGTACGAGCGAGCGCGGTGCAGGGCGGAGGCGGGGGGACACGGCCTGCGAGCTCGCCGGGCAGGCTCACAAATCGGTCGTGTCGAAGCTATCGACATGGGGACGCACAGTCAACGTGATGCGTAACACACCAAGTGACGACGGCTCAACGAGTTGAAAGCGGACAGATCCGGTTCG
>JABFXM010000238.1 GCA_013361745.1 Gemmatimonadaceae bacterium
GCGCCGCCCACGTACGCGGCCCACCCGTCCCCCGGCTGCATCAGCGCGTGGTCGGAGCGCGCCGAGAACACGAACACCGGCTTCGGGCGCGCCGCATCGACGATCGCGCGCATCGTCGTGCAGATCGCGCTCCGGCGCGCGAGGACGCCGACACAGTACGTCTCGAGGTGGGCGAAGCTCTCGTACGGCCCCTCGACGGTCAGCACGGTGTCGCCCGCGTCGGCGCGGTCGCCCTCGAAGAGCGCGTGCACGGTGAGCGCGCTCCAGTCGTCGGCGCAGAGCTTCAGCACCGCGACCGCCTCGTCGACGCCGCAGACGACCGCCGCGCGCTTCGTCGAGAACTGGAGGACGACCCTCGGCGAGCGCCCCGTGGCGCGGAGGAGATCGCGGGTCCGGACGAGCGAGGTGTCGGTGTAGATCCCGCTCCGCACCGCGTCGACGGGAATCTGGAAGACGGCCGGGTCGAGGCGCTTCTTTCGGCGGGGGGGCATTCTGCCCTGAGACTAACCGGCCCGCGTCGGCAGGGGCAAGCGCGGCAGTTCACCCCGCATCGCAAGATGACGGTTGCGTCATTCGGTCGTCTCATGGGGTGACTCACGTTCTCGCGGCTCGGATCGCGTGGACGAGAGCCCCGGTCGCCCCCCGAATCCCGTCCAGAGCATGCGCATCGCCGTCGACCGCTCCCCCTCGCTTCCGCGCCTCGGCGCGGGCCTCGTGCTGCTCGCGGGGATGCTGCTCGTCACGACAGGCTGCGGACGTCGTGCGGCGACCGAGCAGGTCGCGATCGGGCTCGCCGCGCAGGCGCAGTCGCCGACCAACCTCTCGACCAAGCAGGGCGCCGAGCTGGCGATCGCGCGGCTCAACGAGCAGCGGCCGCGCGGCGCGCCGCCCTTCGTGCTTCGTACCGTGCCGGCGAGCCTCTCCGCCGCGATCCCCATCGCGACGACGCTGCGCGACGACCCCGACGTCGTCGGCGTCGTCGGCCACACCGACAGCCGGAGCTCGCTCGAGTCGGTGCCCGTGTACGAGGACGCGGAGCATGGCGGGAAGAACGCCGTCGTCGCGATCTCGCCGGTGAGCACGACGATCCTCCTCAGTGGGCGCAGCCGCTGGGTGTTCCGCGTCTGCCCGAACGACACGGTGAACAGCCGCGCCGCGGCGCGCTTCGCGCTCGACTCGCTGCGCTCGCGCACCGCCACCATGATGTACCGCAACGACGTCTACGGGCTCGGCTGGTCGCGCGCCTTCACCGGGAACTACGAGGCGGGAGGCGGGAAGGTCATCGGCCGCGCGCCGCACCTCGCGAAGATGGCGGAGTGGGAGGCCTACGCGGGGCTGATCCGCAAGCAGGGGCCCGACCTCATCCTCTTTCCCGGCGGGCCGCAGGACGCCGAGACGCTCATCCGCGACCTCCGCGCGTTAGGCATCCAGCCGCGGATGATCGGCGGTGACGGCTTCTCGACGATGGAGGAGGACGCGAAGGAGTTCGCCGGCGTCTACTACGTCTCCTTCTTCCTCCCGACGCGGCCGCCGAACGAGCAGGCGCGCGCCTTCGTCGCCGACTTCGAGCGCCGCTACCACATGCCGCCGGACCAGCGTGCCGCGCTCGCCTACGACGCGACGATGCTCATCGGCCGCGCGGTGATGGCGGTCGGGCCCGACCGCGCGAGGATCCGCGACTACATCGCGGAGACCGGCGCATCGCGTCCGGCGATGGTCGGCGTGACGGGGCCGATCGCCTTCGACTCGAAGCACGACGTCATCGGGAAGCCCGTGATCATCGCGCGCGTCGGAGGCGCCTGATGCGCCTCGCCCTCCGCCTGACGACGATCCGCTCGATGCTCTGGGCGGGCTTCGGCGTGACGATCCTGCTCCTCACCGCTGCCGGCGCGAGCGGGGTGCTCTCCCTCCGCAGCTCCGCCGCGCGCAGCGAGCGGGAGGTCTCCGAGCTCTATCGCGAGCTCTCCGACGTGCAGCAGGTGGTCGACGCGATCACGCGCGAGATGGTGATCGGGATGCAGTACCTGAAGACCGGCGACGAGGCCGACCACGTACGTTATGACGAGGCGGTCGAGCGCGCGAACGCGCTCCGCAACACGGCGATGTCGCTCCGCGCCCTGACCGCCGAGGAGCGCCGGCAGCTCGAGTCGATCGGGCAGGCGCAGGCGTCGCTCGAGGTCGCGGTGTCGGTCGCGCGTGCCTACGACGAGATCGGCCGCCCAGCCGACGCGACGCGCGTGATCCGCGGCGCGACCGTCGACGTCGAACACATCGAGGAATCCTTCGCGGCGATCCGCGCCACCGCGGCAGCGCGTACCGCCGACCGCGGCGCACGGCTCGAGATGGAGGTGGCGCGCAATCAGCTCTTCCTCGTCGGCGCGATGCTGCTGGCGATCCTCCTCGCGATCGTCTTCGTGCGGCGCACGCTGCACGCGGTCACGCTCCCTCTCGACGAGATCGGGCTCGACATGGACGCGATCGGCGACGGCGACCTCCGCCTGAAGCGACGCGTGAGCAAGGCCGTGATCCGCGACGCGCAGGAGTACTCGCAGCTCTCGCAATCCCTCGTGCGCGCGCGAGACCGGCTCCGGTCGCTGCTCGAGCGGGTGCAGAAGGAGGCGGAGATCGTGAACCGCGCCGCGAGCGCGCTCGCGACCACCGCGTCGAGCACCTCCGACGCGACGCAGCACGTCAACGGCGCCGTCAACGACATGGCGCGCTCGGCGGCGAACCAGCTCGAGGCGCTGACGACCGCCACCGACGCGATCCGCCAACTCGCCGAGGAGGGCGCCGCGATCGGCGAGGCCGCTGGCGAGAGCGAGACCGCGGGGCGCGACATCCGCACGACCGCGGACGCGACCCGCGCCGGCATCGCCGAGGCGGTGTCGACGCTGCTCGGCGCGCGCGAGGTCGTGGACGTCTCGGCGCGCGAGATCGCCGGCCTTCGTGACGCGACGGCGCTCATCGACCGCTTCGTCGCCGTCATCTCGGACATCGCGGTGCAGACGAACCTGCTCGCGCTCAACGCGGCGATCGAGGCGGCGCGCGCGGGCGAGGCGGGACACGGCTTCGCCGTCGTCGCCGAGGAGGTCCGTGCGCTCGCCGATCAGAGCGCGAAGGCGGCCCGCGACGTCACCGACAACGTGCGCCGCATCCGCGAGCGCGTGGCCAGCGCGTCGGCCGCCGTCGAAGCGGGGACGCAGCGGATGCGCAACGTCGAGGCAGTCGCGACGTCCGCGTCGGCCGCGCTCGGGAAGATCGAGGCGGCGGTCGAGCGGGTGACGGTCGCGAGCACGCGCGTCACGCGCGCAGTCGAGGCGAACCAGTCGGCGCTGATCGCGGTGCGCAGCGCGATCATGGGCGCGAAGGAGACCGCCGAGGGCAACGCCGCGGGCTCCGAGGAAGTCGCCGCCGCGGTCGAGCAGACCTCGTCGTCGGTGCAGGAAGTCAGCGCGACCGCCGCCGAGCTCCAGACCGCGGCGGAGCGAGTGCGGGCGATGGTCCTCGAGTTCAGGACGTAGTCAGGGGTCAGGGTCAGGAGTCAGGGGTCAGCGTTTGTCGCTCGCCGACCCCTGGCCCCCGACCCCTGACCCCTGCCGCTCGACTCCCCCGCTCGGCCGGCGCGGCGGCACCGCTCTCGGCGCCGTCATCGCTTCCGGGTTCAGGATCCGGTCGAGCTGCTCGCGCGTGAGCAGGCCGCGGTCGCAGACGATGTCGTAGACTCCGCGGCCCGTCTCGAGCGCGGTCTTCGCGACGTCGGTCGCGCGCTCGTAGCCGATCGCGGGGACGAGCGCGGAGACGATCACGATCGAGAGCTCGACGAACCAGCGCATCCGGTCCGCGATCGCGGTGATCCCGAGGACGCAGCGCTCGCGCAGCACGAGGCACGCGTTGCGCATCGCGCCGATCGAGTGGAGCAGGCGGAACGCGATCACCGGCTCGAAGACGTTGAGCTGGAGCTGCCCCGCCTCCGCGGCCATCGTCACCGTGATGTCGGCGCCGATGACGTCGAAGCAGACCTGGTTCACCACCTCGGGGATCACCGGGTTCACCTTGCCGGGCATGATCGACGAGCCGGGCTGCATCGGCGGGAGATTGATCTCGCCGAGGCCGGCGCGCGGGCCGCTCGAGAGCAGCCGCAGATCGTTGCAGATCTTCGAGAGCTTCACCGCGCAGCGCTTCAGTACTCCCGAGAGCTGCACGAAGACGCCGGTGTCCATCGTCGCCTCGACGAGGTCGGGCGCGGTGACGAGCCGCAGTCCGGTCACCGCGCTGAGGTGGCGGCGCACGGCGTCCGCGTAGCCCGGCGGCGCGTTGATCCCGGTGCCGCTCGCCGTCGCGCCCATGTTGCTCTCGCGGATCAGCGCCTGGACCTCGCCGAGCCGCTCGACGTCCTCGAGCAGGGTGTGGCCGAAGGCGGTGAACTCCTGGCCCAGCGTCATCGGCACCGCGTCCTGCAGCTGCGTGCGCCCCATCTTGATCAGCGACGCGAACTCGTCGCCCTTCTCGAGGAACGCCGCCGCGAGATCCTTGATCGCGTCGCGCAGCAGGTCGAGCGCGGAGTGCAGCGCGAGCTTCACCGCCGTCGGGTAGACGTCGTTGGTGCTCTGGCTGAGGTTCACGTGGTTGTTCGGGTGCACCACCTTGTAGTCGCCGCGCCGCTTCCCCGCGAGCTCGAGGGCGCGGTTCGCGATCACCTCGTTCGCGTTCATGTTCGTCGACGTTCCCGCTCCGCCCTGGATCATGTCGACGAGGAAGTGCTCGTGATGGCGGCCGGCGCGCACCTCGCGCGCGGCGCGGACGATGAGCGACGAGACGTCCTTCGGCAGGAGCCCGAGCTCCTCGTTCGCGAGCGCGGCCGCTTCCTTCACCGCGGCGAGCGCCTCGATCAGCGCCGGGAACTCGCGCAGCGGCGTCCCCGTGATCGCGAAGTTCTCCAGCGCGCGCAGTGTCTGCACGCCGTAGAGGGCCTCGTCCGGCACCTCGCGCTCGCCGAGCAGGTCGTGCTCGACGCGCGTCGCCGAGCCCGCGAAGCCCATCGGCCGGCCACGGCCGACGAGCGTCGCGTCCGCGCTGCGCAGCCGCTGCGAGATCGAGCGCGCGGCGCGGGAGACGAGCGACCCGTAGAGCCGCGGACGGTCGGCGATCATCGCCTTCACCTGCTCCATCGTCATCACGAACAGCTCGGCGCGCTCGAGGACGCGCGCCGTCGTGCCATGCGGCGCCTCGTCGAGCAGGATTCCCTCGCCGAGCACCTCGCCGGCGCCGAGGGTGACGAGCCGCGCCGGGCGTCCGCTGCCGTCGTCCTTCTCGATCGCGACGCTTCCCGAAGCGACGATCGCGAACAGGTTCCGCGGCTCTCCTTCCCGGAAGACGATGCTGTCGACGTCGTGCATCGCGGGTGTCATCCGCGCGACGAGGTATTCGACGTCGGCGGCGGGAAGTCCCCGGAGAAAGGCGGTGGTATCGAGGAGATCGGCGACAGCGCTGCTGTTGTGCATTGGCAAAACCTACATGGCGGTTTCGACGGGAAGCAACGGCGCGCCGCGGGAGGCTCGTCGCAGGTCGGGGCATCACGCGGATAGGTCGGGAAGAACTGCACGAGAACCGCGAGAGAAGAGCGGAAGGACTGCCTTCGGCGCGACCAGCCCGCACCCCGGGCTCGTGCCCGTGGAATCTTCCGCCGTTCTCAGGTAGTTCTCACGCCGTTCTTCCTGCAGAACCGCGCGATCTCACCGCCGAGACGGACCTCTACCCGACCCGCAACGCTGGGATGAGCATCGACGGCCAGCCATCAGCGCCCAGTCGCGAGAGATCGATCTTGCCCCGCCTCGAACGCGCGCGCAGACTCAGCACGACCTCTCGCCATCGGAGCAATCGTGTCCATCTCTCGTCGCGACTTCATCGGCGCCGGCGCGACCGTCGCCGCCGGACTCACACTCGGCACGCCCGCTGGAGCGCAGCCGCTGGTCGGTGTCGTCGAGCACAGCGCGCCGGTCGTGCCGCCCAACCGGCCGATCATCGTCTCCTCCGCGAACGGGATTCGCGGCGTCGCGAAGGCGTACGAGATGATCGGGAAGGGCGCCGACCCGCTCGACGCGGCGATCGCCGGCGTCAACATCCAGGAGCTCGACCCGACCGACCAGTCGGTGGGGCTCGGCGGGCTGCCTAACGAGGAGGGCGTCGTCCAGCTCGACGCGAGCTGCATGCACGGGCCCTCGAAGCGCGCCGGCGCGGTCGCGGCGATCGAGGGGATCGCGACGCCGTCGCTCGTCGCGAAGGCGGTGATGGACTACACCGATCACATCATGCTCGTCGGCGAGGGCGCGAAGCGCTTCGCGCTCGAGATGGGATTCAAGGAGCAGAATCTCCTCACCGAGCAGAGCCGGCAGGATTGGATGCGCTGGAAGCGCAAGCTGAACCCGGACGACAATTGGATCGAGCCTCCGGCGGGCGATTCGGGCGCGACGCACGGCGCCAGCGCGGAGAAGCTGCGCTACGACGCCGACGGCGTCCCGTACACCTACGGCACGATCAACATGTGCGCGGTCGACGCGAAGGGCGACATCGGCTCGGTGACGACGACGAGCGGTCTCTCGTGGAAGATCCCCGGCCGCGTCGGCGACAGTCCCATCATCGGCGCGGGGCAGTACTGCGACAACGAGATCGGCGCCGCCGGGTCGACGGGACGCGGCGAGGCGAACATCAAGGTCTGCGGCGCCTTCCTCGCCGTCGAGTTCATGCGGCAGGGGATGTCGCCCGAGCAGGCGCTGATCAGGGTAATGCAGCGCGTGATCGCGATGACGGAGCCGCGCCTGCTCGACGAGCGCGGTCGCCCCTACTTCGACCTGAACTACTACGCGGTGACCAAGGATGGTCGCTACGCCGGCGCCGCGGCGTACGAGGGAAGCAGCTTCGCCGTCGCCGACGCGAAGGGCGCGCGCCTGGAGAGCTGCGTCTACCTCTACAAGCGCAGCGAGCGTCCGACGAAGCGGCCGATCAGCGGGACGATGGTGAAGCCGTAGCGGGGCTAGGGGTCAGGGGTCGTAGTCACGATTCCTGGCAACCGACAACTGACAACTGGCGGCGACGTTACACGGCTTCCAGCTCGCGCTCCAACTCGACCGACGGCGCCCCCGGCGCGCCCTGTGGCGGCGCGGCCACCGGCGCCTCGCCGAGGCGGAACGACGCGACCAGACGCGCCAGCTCTTCCGCCGAGCGGGCCAGCGAGCGCGCGACGTCGGCGATCTCCGTCGTGCTCGCGCTCTGCTCCTCGCTCGACGCGGCGACCTCCTGCATCGACGCCGCGAAGTTCTCCGTCGTCTTCGAGACCGACTCGAGCCGCCGCGTCATCTCGCCGATCAGCGCGTGCGTCTCCGTCGAGGCGCGCGAGATCGCGCGCATCCACTCCTCGTTCTCCACCACCGCCGCCTCGATCATCGAGAAGGAGTCGAGCCCCTGGCGCGTCGCGTTGGAGACCGAGGCGACCGCCTCCACCGTGCGCGCCGTCGTCGCGCGCGAGTCGCCGACGCGCGCGAGCACGTCGCGGACGAGCGTCTCCGTGCGCTCCGCGTTCTCCGCCGCCTCGGTGGCCAGCCGGCGCACCTCGCCGGCGACGACCGCGAACCCCTGGCCGTGCACCCCGGCGCGCGCCGCTTCCATCGCCGCGTTCAGCGCCAGCAGCTTCGATTGGCGCGCCATCTTCTGCACGAAGGTGACGAAGGCGCGGATCTCCTCCGAGGCCTGCGCGAGCGAGTCGGCCGCGGTCGCGCTCGCGCTCACGTCGCCGCTCAGCGTCTCCAGCGCGCTCGCGCTCTCGTCGAGCCGCGCACGATTCGCCGCCGCCAGCTCGCGCAGGCTCACGTTCCGCTCGAGCCCTTCCTGCGAGCCCGCGTCGAGCTCGGAGGAGATCGCGACGAGCCGCGTCGCATCGTTCGTGAACTGCGCGATCTCCTGCGACATCGTCCCCGACTGCTCGCTGAGATCGCTCGAGGTGAGCGCCATCGCTTCGGCCGTCGTCGCCATGGCGCCGGCGCCGCTGGTGATCTCGCTCGCCATCGCCGCCGTCTCGCTCGACGTCGCGCGGAGCGCGGTCGCCAGGCGGCGCAGCTCGCGGATCATCGTCGCCGTCGCGCGGCTCAGGCGTCCGATCTCGTCGTCCGCGAGCCTGTGGTCGTCGAGGTCCACCGACAGGTCGCCCGCGGCGACGCGCTCGGCGACCACCGCGAGACGCTCCGTGGGATGGGTGATGCGGCTCGCCACGAAGCGATCGAGCCAGGCGAGGCCGATGAGGAGCGCCAGCCCGAGCGCGACCGTCGCCAGGTTGAGGTAGCGCTGGATGCGCCGCGCCTCGACGAGCGCGGTCGCGTCGTCGACGTGCGCGACGACGCGCCAGCCGCCGGTGCCGACGGGGATGCTCGCCAGCATGTTCTCGCGGCCGTCGGCCTCGTAGTGCAGCACCGTGTCGGTCGCCGCCAGCGCGGCGTGGCCGGCGGCGAAGGGGCGCATGCGCGGCGTGTCGCCGGAGCTCGCGATCACCGTCCCCGCGCCGTCGATCAGCTCGACCTTGATGCCGCCGCTCGTGCCGCCGCTGCGCGCGAGCGCGCTGTCGGTGCGGGCGAGGTTGAAGGTCAGCTTCATCACGCCGATCGTGCGCTGCGTCGACGGATCGCGGATCGCGCCCGACATCGTCATCACGACCTGCTTCGACCAGTCGTCGAACTCCGCGTTGGGCGGGGTGATGCCGTTGTCGGCCGCCGCCTGCCACCAGCTCTCGTCTCCCTGCATGAAGTCCTGCGGCATGGAGGTGACGACGATGTTGTGCCCCCACTGGTCGGTGACGATCGCCTCGATCGCGCCGACGTTGCTGCTGAGGTCACCGAGATAGCGGCGGAGCCGCGGGTCGACGTCGAGGGTGCGCGTCGCGTTGAAGCGCTTCTCGAGCGACTCGATCGGCTCCTTCTCCAGCCCGAGCGCGGCGGCACGGCTCGTCCCGGCGCGCGCCGCGTCGATCGCGGTCGGGGAGGTGACGAGCATGTTGAGCTCGCGCTCCCGCTCGGTGAGCATCCGGTCGATGAACACCCCGGAGCGCTGCGCCGCGTCGCGGACGCGGAGCTCGGCCTCGCGGTGGAAGACGCTGCCGATCCCCACCGTCCCCGCCCAGGCGAGCGCGCCGAGCACGACGACGATCCCGATCGCGGCCCCGTAGAGGATGCGCCGGCGGAGGGTTCGCCCGCTCCCGCCGTCGCGGCGAGTCTCGGTGGGGAAGGCTGCTTCTCTCTCGGTCATGGACGTCGGCTCGCGTGCCCCGCTAGATTTCGTGGTTCATCATGGCAGATCCGACAACCACGCCCTCTCGCCCGGACGCCGAAGCGCCGGCGTACGAGCCCGCCACCGTCGAGCGGAAGTGGCAGGCACGCTGGGCCGCGAACCGCACCAACTCCCCCGATCTCGCGCGGGGCGAGAAGCCGTTCTATCAGCTCATGATGTTCCCCTATCCGAGCGCGGAAGGGTTGCACATCGGCAACCTCTACGCGTTCACGGGGAATGACATCCATGGACGATTCCAGCGGCTGCAAGGGCACACCGTCTTCGAGCCGATCGGCTATGACGCTTTCGGCATTCACTCGGAGAACTACGCCCTCAAGGTCGGCGTCCCTCCGAGCGAGCTGATACCGCGGAACATCGAGAACTTCCGCCGCCAGCTGCACCGCGCCGGGCTGATGGTCGACTGGAGCCACGAGCTCTCGACCACCGATCGCTCGTACTACAAGTGGACGCAGTGGATCTTCCTCCAGCTCTACCACCGCGGCCTCGCGTACAAGAAGCGCGCGGCGGTGAACTGGTGCCCGAGCTGCAAGACGGTGCTCTCGAACGAGCAGGTCGAGGGCGGGTTCTGCGAGCGCTGCGGCTCGAAGGTCGAGCAGCGGCAGCTCGAGCAGTGGTTCTTCCGCATCACCGACTACGCTCCTCGGCTGTTGAAGAACCTCGAGACCATCGACTGGTCGGAGACGACGCGCACCGCGCAGCGGAACTGGATCGGCGCCTCGCAGGGGGCGCGGGTGAGCTTCCGCGTCACCGACGACGGCGACCGTACCGACGACATCACCGTCTTCACGACGCGTCCGGACACGATCTTCGGCGCGACGTATCTCGTGCTCGCCCCCGAGCATCCGCTCGTCGACGTGATCACGCGCCCCGAGCAGCGCGCCGCGGTGCAGCAGTACCGCGAGCGCACGGCGCGGCAGGACATCATCTCGCGGAAGACGAACAGGGAGAAGACGGGCGCCTTCACCGGCGCGACGGCGATCAACCCGGCCACCGGCCAGGCGATCCCCGTCTGGGTCGCCGACTACGTGCTGATGGAGTACGGCACCGGCGCGATCATGGCCGTGCCCGGGCACGACGAGCGCGACTACGAGTTCGCGACGGCGTTCGCGCTGCCGATCGTCCGCGTCGTCGCCGGTGAGGGCGTCGAGCCGGACGCGCCGCTCCACGAAGCGGACGTCGAGGTCGCGAACGCGCGCGTCGTCAACTCGGGGGAGTTCTCCGGGCTGGACGTCGAGCAGGCGAAGACGCGCATCGTCACCTGGCTCGCCGGGAGCGGCGCCGCGGAGCCGGTGACGACCTACCGTCTGCACGACTGGTGCATCTCGCGGCAGCGCTACTGGGGTCCGCCGATCCCGATCATCTACTGCGAGTCGTGCGGCACGGTGCCGGTGCCGGAGAAGGATCTCCCCGTCGAGCTGCCGTACGTCGAGGACGTGAGGCCTGACGATTCGGGGGTCTCGCCGCTCGCGCGTCACGAGGAGTGGTACCATGTCCCGTGCCCGCAGTGCGGGAAGCGGGCGCGCCGCGAGACCGACGTCTCCGACACCTTCCTCGACAGCGCCTGGTACTTCCTGCGTTACCCGAGCTCGGACCGCGACGACGTCGCCTTCGATCCGGCGCTGACGCGGAAGTGGCTGCCGGTGAGCTCGTACATCGGCGGCAACGAGCACGCGGTGCTGCACCTGCTCTACTCGCGCTTCGTGACGATGGTGCTCCACGACGCGGGACTGGTGAGCTTCGAGGAGCCCTTCACGAAGTTCCGCGCCCACGGGCTGATCATCCGCGAGGGCGCGAAGATGTCGAAGTCGCGCGGCAACGTCGTGAACCCCGACCAGTACATGGACGACTGGGGCGCCGACACGGTCCGCACCTACCTGATGTTCCTCGGCCCCTTCGAGGAAGGGGGCGACTTCCGCGACCGCAGCATCTCCGGGGTGCGGCGCTTCCTCGACCGCGTCTGGGCGTCCGTGCACGACGCGCGCGGCGACGGCGCGCCCGACGCCGATGTCATGCGCAAGCTCCACCAGACGATCGCCAAGGTCGGCGACGACATCGCGAAGCTGAGCTACAACACCGCGATCGCGGCGATGATGGAGTACGTCAACGTCCTCCGCGCGCACGAGCGCGTCCCCCACCGCGCCGAGGTCGAGCCGCTGGTGCAGCTGCTCTCGCCCTTCGCGCCGCACGTCGCCGAGGAGCTCTGGGAGACGTTAGGCCACACGGCGTCGATCTTCGAGTCGCGCTGGCCGCGCTTCGACGCCGCGCTCGCGGCGGAGAACAGGGTGAAGATCGCCGTGCAGGTGAACGGGAAGCTGCGCGGCACGGTCGAGGCGGCGAAGGACGCCGACCAGGCGGCGGTGCTCGCGCTGGCGATTGCCGATGCCGGCGTGGCGAAGTTCGCGACCGGCACGCCGAAGAAGGTGATCTTCGTGCCGGGCCGACTGCTCAACCTCGTGGTGTGACCGCGCATCGAGGGCGTGGGTTGGAGGGAGGAACTCCACGGAGATCCACCGTGCGCGCTTCCCTCGTCCCCGCCACGCTCGTCCTCGCGCTCGCCGCCTGCCGCGCGGACTCCATCGTCCGTCCCGTCGACTCGACCCTTCGCGCCGTCACCCTTGTCACCTCGCGCTCGACGTATGCGCCGGCGAACGGCCGTGTCGCGGTCGACGCGACGCTCCGCAACGGCAGCGCAGATACCGTCCTCGTCTCCTTCTGCGGCCAGACGCTCCAGCGCCTGAACGCCGATCAGTGGCAGGATGCGGCGACGATGTACTGCATCGCGATCTACCCCGGCTGGCGACCGGTCGCCCCCGGCGACACGGCGCGGATCTCGACGTCCTGGGGAGACACGACGAGCGGGCGCTATCGCCTCGCGATCGGCGTCGGCACGGCCCCCGACCACTTCGAGGCGATCCACTCCACCGAGTTCACGATCCAGTCGCGATGAGTTGCGTCCGGGGGGCGTCGCTCATCTACTTCTCACACCCTCACGAGGACGCCCACCGATGGACGACAAGCAGCTCGCCAAGCTGGTGAAGAAGCTCTCCGGCCAGTCCAACAAGCCGAAGCGGCCGCCGAAGAGCTACGACTCGACGATCGATGCCACGAAGCAGCCCGAGCGCCCGACCGACGAGGACGCGCAGGACATCTTCAACATCATGAAGAAGCGGGAATTCTGAACTACAGGGGTCGGGGGTCAGGGGTCGGGGGTCAGCGCAGAACCGACAACTGGCAACCGGCAACCACCTCACCCCGTGCTCCCCACGCCTCCCGCGCGCGAGGTCGTCACCGCGACCGTGCCCGGGATCCATTCCAGCGCCAGCTAGCGCGCGATCACGACCTGCGCGATCCGCTCGCCGTGCTCGATCCGTGCCGGCGCCGCGCCGTCGTTGCGCAGCATCACCAGCCACTCGTCGGGATAGTCGGCGTCGATCGTCCCCGGCGCGTTAGGCATCGTCAGCCCCTTCCGGAAGGCGACCGAGCTCCGCATCCGCAGCTGCGCCTCGAAGCCCTCGGGCAGCCGCGCCCGGAAACCCAGCGGCACGATCGCCCGCTCCCCTGGCGCCAGCTCGACGTGCACCGACTCGCCGTGACGCGTCGGCTCACGCTCCACCGCCCCCGCCGCGGTCATCACCTTCGTCGGCCGGCCGAGCAGGTACGCGCGCACGTCGTAGCCCGCCGACTGCTCCGTCGCCCGTGTCGGCACGACCACGTCCGCGTGCAGCGGCTCGAAGATCACGACCGCGTCGCCCGCACCGTCGCGGCGCGTCACAGCAGCTTCCCGATCCACTCGCCCACGTAGTAGCCGACCACGGCGACGCCGAGGCCGACGACGAACATGTCGAGCCCGGAGCGGAACACCGAGCGGCCGGTGAACACCGAGCGCATCGCGCCGACCAGGAAGTGCGACGCCATCGAGAGCGCGAACGAGATCACGATCGCCGTCGTCCCCTGCCAGACGAGGAAGGGAAACACGGGGATGAAGGCGCCGATCGCCGTCGCGATCCCGGTGAGCCACGCCTCGCGCATCGGCGACGCCTGCTCGGCGCTGATCCCGAGCTCCTCCTGCATCTGCTCCGCGAGCATCCGCCGCGGATCGGCCATCGCCGCGTTGGCCAGCTCGCGCGCCGTCTCCGGCGCGAGACCCTTCGTCTC
>JABFXM010000589.1 GCA_013361745.1 Gemmatimonadaceae bacterium
CGAGCCGAGCCTGCCCCGCGGTGGCAAGGTTCTGCAGTTGCTCCTGCAGCTCCTTCGCCTTGCGGCTCGCGTCGCGCAGGTGCGTCCGGTCGAGACGGATCCCCTTCCACAACAATCCCAGATACTCGCGCCGCGGCGAGCGGACGAGCCCCTGCTTCCACAGCGAGCGCAGTCCCGCGCGCAGGTCGGCTGGACGCACGTCGTGCCCGTGAAAGATGTGGGGCTCGAGCCGCTCGAGGAGGGCGCCGGCGCGACGATACATCGCGCCGGGCGCGAAGAGACGCTCGAGGATCCGGTAGTAGCCGCGCTGCAGCTCCTCCATCGACATGCGGCGTGGCGAGAACTGCACCTCGTCGTCGGTGTTGTTCCCCGAGAACTCGGCCTCGTGCAGCCGACCCTCGGCGCGCAGTCGCTCGGCGAGCGGGGTGTAAGGCACCGGCGTCAGCATCCCCGTCATCGCCGTCGGGATCGCGACGGCGGTCGCGAACGCGGCGATCGCGTCGGCCGTGTCGAGTGTGTCCTCGTCGCAGCCGAAGATGAATCCCGCCATCACCTCGATCCCGGCGTGCTGGATGCTCGCGACCGTCTGCGCGATGTCCACCTTGAGGTTCTGCTTCTTGTTCATCCCCTTCAGCGCCGCGGGGTCGGGGTTCTCGATGCCGAGGAAGACTTCGGCGAAGCCGGCTTCCTTCATCAGCGGCAGCAGGTGCGCCATCTTCGGCGTGCCGAGGTCGAGGCTCGCCTGCGTGTAGAAGGAGAACGGGTAGTCGTGCTCGCGCTGGAAGTCGATCATCACCTGGAGGATCGACTCGATCGCCTCGGGATTGCCGACGAAGTTGTCGTCGACGGTGAAGATGCCGCCGCGATACCCCGCGTCGTGCAGCGCCTGGAGCTCGAGGCGCACCGACTCGAGCGTCTTCGGCCGCGTGAAGCCGCCGTTGAACTGGATGATGTCGCAGAAGTCGCAGCGGAAGCGGCAGCCCACCGTCGTCTGCATCATCATCGAGCGGTAGTCGCGCATGTCGATGAGGTCCCAGCGCGGCGCCGGGATCGTCTCGAGGTCGCGGAAGACGGTGCGATCGTTGAGCGCCTTGCGCGATCCGGGCTCCTGCGCGGCGATCGCCGCGGGGATGAGCAGCAGCGGCGCGCCCTCCGAGTGGCGCAGCTTCTCCTCGCGGAGCAGGCGGTCGATCGTCTCCACCCACTGCCCGCCCTCTCCCCACACCAGCACGTCGAGCCCGCGATGGAGGATCTCGTCGGAGGGAGTCTTCGGCTCGAGGATGTGGCCGCGATAGCTCGAGGGATACGGCCCGCCGAGCACCCACGGCGTGTCGAGACCGCGCGCGGGTCCGTCGAGCACGTGCACGAGCGATCGCTTCTGCACTGACATCGCGCTCACGAACACCGCGTCGGCCTCGGCGATCCGCCGGCGCAGCTCCTCGTCGCTCGGCCGGGTGACGTTCAGGTCGAGCAGCTCGAGCTCCCAGTGTGAGGGGAGCAGCGCCGCGAAGGTGAGCAGCCCGAGCGGAGGAAACGCCGCCTTGGCGCCGACCATCGGCATGATGTGCCGATAGCTCCAGAACGAGCTGGCAGGAAACTCCGGGTAGAGCAGGAGCCCACGCATCCCAAGCCTCCGAGAATTTTGGCCAGAAGCGCCTATATAGCGCATCCGGGAGACTTTGTCAGGCGGGAGCATGCGGCGCCCTCGAGGCCGGTGCGCTCCGGAGGCCCGCGCGAGCCGACACCGACACCGGAGACATCGCCGGCTCGAAGCAGATCGCCGCGCTCGAGCGGGAGGTTGCCGGACTGAAGTCGCGGATCGACGTGCTCATCTCGACGCTCGGCGACTCAGGGGTCAGGGGCCAGGAATAAGGAACGCCGTCGACCACGTATACGCAGTTCCTCACGTCTGGCCCCCGGCGCCTGTAGATTCCCCCGTGCCCCCCGCCGATCTCCTCCATTCGTACCGGCATGTCCACGAGCCAGTCTCCCGCACCGCGCATCAAGCACCCCGCCACGAAGGCGGCGACCCCGCGCAAGCTCTTCGTCAACGTCCCCGTGGCCGACGTCCAGCGCTCCATCGACTTCTTCGAGGCGCTCGGCTTCAGCTTCAGCGCCCAGTTCACCGACGCGACCGCCGCGGCGATGCTCGTCGGCGAGGACGCGTACTTCATGCTCCTCGCGCCCGACAAGTTCGCGAGCTTCACGAAGCGCCCGCAGGGCGACCCGAAGCGCGAGACGAATGCGCTCTTCGCGTTAGGCGTCGGCAGTCGCGCCGAGGTCGACGCGATGGTGAAGAAGGCCGTCGCCCTCGGCGGCTCGCACGCGCTCGACCCGCACGACCACGGCTTCATGTACGGCTGGAGCTTCTACGACCTCGACGGGCACCACTGGGAGGTGCTCTGGATGGACGCGGCGGTGGTACGGGGGTAGGGGTCAGGGGTCAGGGGTCAGGGGTCAGGCACTGCAGTCGACGCCGTTCCCTTCGCCTGGCGCCTGGGCCGCGGCGCTAGATTCCGTCATGCGCGACATCCGAGCAGCGACGACGCAGTTCCAGCACGCGGCGGGGGACAAGGCGTACAACCTCGGCCGGATCAGGCACTTCGTCGAGCAGGCGGCGAAGGAAAAGGTGGAGATCATCGCCTTCCCCGAGATGTGCATCACCGGCTACTGGCACACCCGGAAGCTCGATCGTGACGCCTTCGCGGCGCTCGCCGAGCCGGTGCCCGACGGTCCCTCGACGCGCGCGCTGCTCGAGCTCTCGCGCGCGCACGCGATGACCATCGGCGCGGGGCTCGTCGAGCGCGACGAGGGGGGGCGCTTCTACAACGCGTACATCGTCGCGATGCCCGACGGGACGTGGGCGCTGCACCGGAAGCTGCACGTCTTCGTCAGCGAGTTCCTCACTCCCGGCGATCGCTACACGGTGTTCGACACGCCGCACGGCTGCCGCGTGGGGGTGCTGATCTGCTACGACAACAACATCGTCGAGAACGCGCGCGCGACCGCGCTCGCCGGCGCGGAGATCCTGCTCGCTCCGCACCAGACGGGCGGGTGCAACTCGGTGAGCCCGCGCGGGATGAAGCCGATCGACCGCGCGATCTGGGATCGCCGCGGCGAGGATCCCGCCGCGTGTGAGGCGGAGCTCTGCGGGCCGAAGGGGCGCGCCTGGCTGATGCGCTGGCTGCCGAGCCGTGCGCACGACAACGGGATGTTCCTCCTCTTCAGCAACGGCATCGGCGTCGACGACGACGAGATCCGCACTGGGAACGCGATGATCCTCGACCCGTACGGCGAGATCGTCGCCGAGTCGCGCGCGTTAGGCGACGACATGGTCGTCGCCGACCTCGACGCCTCACTGCTGCCCACGTCGTCCGGCCGACGCTGGCTGCGCGCGCGGCGCCCCGAGCTCTACGACGCGCTGACGAAGCGCACCGGCCAGGAGATCGAGACGCGGCGGGTGCGGTTCGGGAAGTGAGCTTGATACCCTCGCCCTGCTGGAGACAGCAGAAGGTACGAAGAGGTTGTTGAACAAACCCTTTCGCTGGCCGGATCAGAAGGCACAGAGGGTGGTTCGATCAAAGGTGCTCTTCTTCTAGCTGATTGAACAGAAGGCACGAAGGCACGAAGGGAGTGTTGAAATCCCTTCGTGACGTCGTGCCTGCTGTCATTCACGGCAACGGCAAGCA